>WQTH01000005.1 GCA_009786415.1 Chitinispirillia bacterium
GGCTTCCGATCCAAGTTTTGGTACCGGCTGTTTGCTAAACTTTACCGGAGGTGGACTTGCACCACCCTATATTACACGCGCCGAACTGGCGCTATTAGCCCTTCAGGCAACGCACGCTATGCAGGGTCGTCTTGCCGCGGTTGTACCTGTACACGAAATCATATTCGTAGCTCATGTCCCGGAGCCAGGCATAGCTCGCACCGCGCTCCGTGGCGCTCCACCAGCGGCCGTAGTAGCCGGCATCGCCGAAGCTGCCAGCTGAGTAGCCGTCGCCGCAGGGCAGGGCCGAAAAGCCGTGTTCATCGGTACCGTTCCCACCACCACTCCAACCTGACGTAGACTTCAACTTCGTTCCTGCGTTATTATCATAATCTCCTGACGCATTAGGATCAACATACTTCACAAGAGTCTCCCACTCCGCATCACTCGGAACATGCCAACCGGATGGACAAATACCTTGAACCCCGCTGGGACTCAATGTTGAACTCGACGCTCCGTTCATCACCGTAGCCCAATCATACAAACGACCATAAGTATTACAGTTGGACTCCTGATTATTGTAACATACACTGCCACTTGCGTTATAATTCAAATTCTCTGCCATCCACATCTGCGAGCCTATCGTTACAATACGATATTGTTTACCGTCACTGTCAGTTAAAGTATTTCCAGATATCGTGGCATTACCTCTATCCAATTTGAAGTTAGCGGTAACGGTTGCATTACCGTTCACGGTAACGGATGTACTCGCACTTGTAGGGTCGACAATTGTACCACTACCACTCGTAATCATCCACCTATTGAATGTGTAACCGCTTGCCGGAGACGCTGTGATATCAACCACCGTTCCGGCAGTAATGCCCGATTGCGACGCAGGGCTAACGGTACCGGAGCCTGTACCGCTTGTATTTACGGTTAGCGTGTAGGTGGTGGCAGTGGGTTCGTACCCGCACGGATATCCATCCACGCAATCCGGCACCTCAACGCAGACGCACAGGAGAAGAGACAAAATACAGAATACGGCGCAGTATAATTTGCTTAGTGATTTTTTAATGTGTTGAGTCATTGGTCATCCCTTAAAAGAATATGTGAATGGTTATCCCGCCAAGCAGGGCGGCTATGCCGATTGTGTATGCGATATTACGGGCGCTTGCTGATTTCCGGGCTCCGCTGTAATTATAGTCGTCGATTCTGTTTTGCGCGTTTGCGTTCTCTACAAAACCGTACGCGATTGCCCCGGCGCCAACGACGTCTAACCCTATCCCTAACCACAGTGTGGAACTCCCGGAAGATTTGGGCGGGGCGGCAATCGCCTCTGGTTTTGGCGTGGCTGCGGTTGGGGCGGCTACGGGCGGAGCGACTGGTTGTTGCGGAGCTGCCGCAACCGGTTGGCTCGCTTCCATGAATTTTTGGTACATTGCAACGCAGACAGCCTTACTTTTCTCCAAAAGCTCTTCAAGGTTCGCCGTGCGCACAGGTTCGGCGGTGGCTACAAGCATTCCGTATTCTGTCTCGTATATCTCTACGGTGAGCGTGTAGTTGTCCCGAAACTTGCTTATTATCCCGCGCACTATGTAGTCAGCACCTATTTTGATGCCGAGCGATATCACGCAGTTCTCCTCAGCGCATTCTTCAAGCACAGCCGAGCCCATAGACTGGACGGTTTCAGACGTCATTACGCTATATCGGTCCCGCGGAAGGTTGTTTACGGCTTCGCGGCGGATCTCATTAGTTATTAGCCTCACCTCGGCCTTGCTTATCTCGCTGGCCGCGCCGGACTGCTCGTCTATCTGCGTCTCTACTACGGCAACGTTTCTTATCGGCACCTTGGGGCCTTGGGCAAAGGCCGTGGAGAATAGGAGCATTAATAGCAATAGGGCCAGCCTCTTCATTAAAAAAATCCTGTCTTTGGAGAAATGATGTAATTATATTATTGTTCTATAATATACCGGGAGGCTTGGAGGCAAGGCTTTTTTGGGATTTTTTTGGGGCGAAACAGGGCCATAGGGCGCCGGATTTTGCTGAGGGTTTACAGGTTGTTAATCTCATCAACCGAGAGCCCGGTCATTTTCGCGACTTTTTCTACGGGCATCCCGTCGCGTTTCATCTCTTTGGCGACTTCCGCTTTACCTTCCGCACGGCCTTCCGCCTTGCCTTCTGCCCGGCCTTCCGCCCGGCCTTCTGCCCGGCCCTTCGCACGCCCCCTCGCCCCTTCTTCCAGCATTAAGTTGTCGAGGTCGCACTGATTATCCTTAAAACGGTTGTAGGCCTCCCTCTCGGCAGGAGTCATTTTAAGGAAATCTAATTTTTCGGCGGCCTCTGCTATGCCGGCGGCCGTGAAGTCGCTGCGGACAGCGGATTTTTTCAGCACATAGATCCACTCATCAAAGCGGCCGCGCAGGTGATCGTCGAACATATTGGGCAATATAAGGTAGTATTCTGGGTGGATATCTACCTTTGCGCCCGTACCGGCAACCGGGGCCTGCGCGAACGGAATATGCTCATCGTCAAAATGAAGCCCGCAGAAGCCGCCGAACTTGCCGGAAAAAAGGTATTCGCGTTTTGCGCCAAGGTCGTAGTAGGCGATGTTTATCGAATAAACCTTTTTTATGTCGTACAACTTGCCCGTAGTAACCTGCTCGACTATGGCCTTGCTGACACCGAACAGTACCTTGCCGAAAAAGTCTATCAGCTGGTGGAACTGTATCTCAAATACGGCTATCTCGCCGTCGTCTATGCGCGCCTTGAGGTCTACGCGGTTGGTCTTGCCACCCGGTTCGGCCTTGTTGCTTTCGCTTTCGAGGATGGTGTCGACCGTGACCTTCCGGCAGAGGAGCTCACTGAGGAAGCCGCTCAGAATGCCGAAATCGGCCTTATCACGCAGTATGTACTTCATCGCGTAGTCGAGTGAGACAATTGTGCGTTCTTCCATGGGGCGCCCTTTCAGTTAGTCCGCCATATTATAAATATAATACAAAACGGGGCTCAAGTGGTTATTTTTCGGAAAAAACCGGGGGTTATAACTTTTCAAGCATTTATTGATTTATCCGGCGATTGATGGCTTTGTTCCCCCATCAAAACACCACTTGCAGTACAACAAACGCTATGGCCGCAACTATAACGCATATCACAACCGCTTTTTTCGCCGTAAACGGCGGCAGCGGGAGAAAAGAGGCCAGCCCCGACGGCGGTTTCGGTTTTCGCGGCGGCTGGGGGGCGGGCGCAGGGGCACTATTTACGTTTTTCAGCCTTTCCGTCGCCGCTGTTGCTATGCGGGAATCGGGGGGGCTGAGTTCTATTGCCGTTTCGTAATCAAGTATAGCTTTATCATACACTTCCTCTTTGTTATACGCGACGCCTCGGGCGAGATAGAGTTTAGCGTCCTCCGGGGTAATCCCTATCGCCGCGTCGAAATCTTCTATTGCCATTTCGAACTCTTTTTTCCGCCCGTACGCAATGCCGCGCAAATAGTAGAGCGCCGCGTTATCGGGGGCTACCGCGAGCGCTTCGTTAAATGACGCCATTGCGCTGTCGAGATCATCGGCGTGCATATATGCCTTGCCGTGCATTACATGCGAATTGATATCGGGCGCCGCAATTCCGTTGGCGGCATGAGCCTCAAGAATATCTTTTTTTTCTAATCCCTTTACTACGTCAAGCGGGGTGCGGCCCAAATCGCATTTTACGTTAATATCCGCGCCTTGCGAAATAAGGTATTCCAAAACATCTATATTGGGGTTGCTCACAGCGGCGTGGTGCAGCGGCGTCCAGCCGTCGCTGTCTATCTCATTGACATTCGCGCCAACCCCCTCAATCAGCAGCTGCAGGTCATCTACAGTCCCGCTTTTGGCGGCCTCTATAATATTTATGGGATACCCCCCAAAAGATGCCCAGGGGTCTGCGGTATCAGGCGGGGTTTGAGCGGGCGGGGGCGGGACTGTTTTAGTACCCAAAGTACATCTGATGCGCGTAGGCTCTTCTACTTTCCAGTTGCCGTTCGGCAGGCGCTTAACTTTTCCTTTCTCCGTCGTTTTAATCTCTTTTATGCGGTCGCTCTTTTTCTTAGGAGGATTTTCCATGCTGCAAGCCGCCGGCTTTATAAACTTGTCTACATCTTCAACCCACGCCATCACCTCTTTTGCAAGTTCGAAAACAGCTTCATCCTGCTTATCTGACGTATACACGAATTCATAATAAGAGATACCCTCCTCGTACTCTTCGGAGTACTTGGTACCATTAAAAACGCCGTCGGCGCTCGGTACTGAAAGGTAAAAATTGTTAAATTTCATCCACCTGTTTCCCCTTTAGGATATGCAATAATAGCGTATTTTAACTTTGTTTGTTATGCGCCATTTATCGCCCTCCAAAACAGCCTTGCCGCGCTCAATGGTCTCTACGCCGTTGTCTCTTTCGCCACACTGGTTCAACTGCTCGCAAAAGCTCTCCAAAGCGTCGGGGTTGCTGGAAAACTTTCTCACAACGCTATGTTTATCTACCACCGAAACGAAGGCTTCATTTTCATTGATTTTTTCGAAGCAATAGAGAGATATCCTGTCTAAAAACTCCGGCGAGGCGGTAGTTTTGAGAAAAACGCCCGCAGCCCCGTTGGCAAAGTAAAGGCACTCTTTTTTCGCCTCAACGGTATTTTGGCCGGAGTACTGCGGTTCCTGTCTTTCGATTGATGATACGGCAGGAGCATCATATACGGGAGCCGATACGGCATCACCGCAGCTGCCGTTATCTCCGCCGGTGCCGGCCTCAAGGCGGGCGATTTTTTCTTCTATACACTGAACTCTTTTCTCCAACGCCTGAAAATACGTTCCGGCAGTGTTAAGGACTTTCAGGAAGTCTCCGGCGTTATTTGTTCCTTCAGCCATATTCACGCTCCCCTATCTGGTCATTTTCACGATTTGTTCCGACAACTCCAGAATAATGCTCTTTAACGGCATAAAGAAAGATGTTTCGGTAATTTCGTCGTTCACCGGCTGCCTTTCTTCATCTATGGGCTGGTTCCTGCCAATACTGTCTTTGAGCAGCCTATCAATAGATATTTTGCCGTTATTTTCATCGAGCGCGTTTTTCGCAAGCGCTGTTACGCTTTTGCTTATGCAGAAAAACTCCTCGAAAGAGTAGCTTTTATCGTCGTTGAGCTTAAAGAAAAATTTGTGAAAATCAACAAGTTCCCTCTTTATGCACTCAAGGCCATCCCGGTAGTCCGAGTATCTGAGCGATTTATCATACTCCCTGTCTTTTATGCAGGTATAGATTATGGAATCGGCGCTCTTGCTCTCTTTGCTGGCATTTTCTATGTCTACTATGTTTGCCCTCAAACCGCCGTTGCAGGTAACCTCTTTGGGGTCTTTAACAAGAATAACCTCCAGATTCCTGTGTTCCAGACCAAGGTCTTTAAAGGCTTTTTGAGTAAAGTCATTAAGGTTCTCTTCGCTTCCGCCGCTCAAAATAGTCAACATTTTTGACGCGGTCCCGCTGAACATTAAATATTGCACGGCGATAGGTTTGCCGTCTTCCATCAAATTCTCGTGCTTTAATACCTTGGATATATGGTAGATCACGGCCATATAGAAATAAAGTATCAAAAACTTCAAATCATCGCACTGGTGCAGCTGTTCGGTATAAGAGAGGTCGGCGCGCATCTTTCTGGATATATCTTTACCTTTTGCCCAAAAGTCTATGGATTTTTCTACGGAAAACAGAAAAGCGTTTATATCGGACGCTTTGGCCCTTTTGGGATTCCGCAAATCATTCAATATATCCCGCGGTTTGGGGTAGTCTTTAAGTTTGTCGGCAAAATAGTCGGCGAATCTGAGCACAAAGCCATTTTTGTCTGCGGCCTGCGCGGCATAGCCATCCCCGAAAAGAACGTCCCCCGCGAATTTGAACGATGTCGTAGCCCTTAATTTCGCGTCCTGAAACACCGCGACGTCGGTTGTGCCGCCCCCTATATCTATGGATACTACCGCGCCGCCCAAAAAGTCTTTCTTGTCTTTTTCGGCAAAAAACGGCGCCAAAGACTCCCTGACCGAAACCAAATGGCCGCTCGGAACCCTCTCGCCCTTAAAAAAGTAGTCAGAAAAATAGGCATTCCACGTCTTTTCCAGCGTGGTTCTCTGCCCGCGGCCCATTGAACTGGGATAAAACCAAATTAAACGTGTCTCGCTCAATTTGCCGTTTTCAGACAAAACCTTAGCCTGTATAAGCATTATAATCTCTTCCAGATACGCGGCCATTTGCTTCCCCGCGTGTTCACTGCCGCTCCACTTAAGCGTGGTGGCTATGATATTGCCGAATTGAGCGGTCTTTTCATAACCAAAGGGTATATTGCCCTCCTGCAGGGTATCCAGGCCGTCTCCGTCGTCCCAATCTTCATCGCGTATATCTTCATTATAGGCGATAGCAGTCCTTTGCGGGAATATGAAGATATTATCATCCTTACTGTCTCTCTTCCCGATCCGCCTCGGCACGAACTCTCTGTCTATCAAATCTATTATGTTATCAGCGCCGCCGCCGCGTATGTTAAGCTCAGAGCCGGTTTCATCGTAAAGAGTGGCTATCGCGTCCCTCAGCTCAAACGCGCTGGGTTCGATATCTTCATTTACCTTGTACGCCACATAAGTGTTGGTATTCCCAAAATCCACCGCAAAGGTAAATTTGCTGGACCTGCTGTATGTAGGCCACTTGGGGACAATAAGCGCTTTTATATGCGGGTTGTTTATCTTGAGCTGAATAAGGTCAAATTCCCCCTTTATTTTATAATAATCCGAGGTGGAATCATACTTTTCGGTAGAATCCTTTTTATTAAAACGGCGCTTATAACCGGCGGAAAGGTTTTGCGTTACGGCATCCTGAGAGTAAAATTCAAGTTCATAATCCCGGTGCTGCAGATGCGCATCGGAATCTACAAGCTGTACGCGGTACTTAATATTAGCGTAATCGCCAACCTTTACAAACGGGAAGATGGTCGTCCCCACTTTTACATCTACAATCATCCCGCCGTCGGGGCTTTTTTCATCAGGCGTCTGGTTCAAACCTCGGTTTTTATACGTCCTGTCAAATATTATATCTCCCTTGTAAGCCCTTTTCCCCTCTTTGTCAAGCGGGCCAACCGGAATTCTAAGCGTTACCTTAACATCGCCGTTGTTTTGGGGCGTTATGGCAAGCTTAGGCTTTTGCGGGTCGGTTTCGCCGTCCATCAGGTCTTTAATAGAAAAAAACCTGAAAAAATCTAAAGAGAGCGGCAGCATATAACCCTTAGAATCCTTATCCGCCCTGCAGCCTCCGGTATAAAAACGGTCTGATATGGGATAAAGCGTACGAACGATGTACGGCTCCAAAAAATCGCCAACAGTCAGGTAATACCCCTTTATATCTGAAAATCCGGGCATATCCCTCTTTTCCATAAACGGAGTATCCACCTTGGCCTCAACTGCAATAGACGGCATAAAAGATGTTGTTCTTAAATAAGCCCACCCCGTTTTCGAAAAGCCGTTTTGCAGCACCAGAGGGAGCCGCGTATCGGTATAATTTTTGCCCGCTTTTATAACGAAGTCGCTTTTTAGCAGGTCATCCTCTATGGCGCTCGGCTTTCCGACGCAAAGCCCAATGCCCAAAATGTCGACCGGGGTATTCCCGCCTCCGGTATTCAGCTGATAATATTCATTTTCGAAATCGGCAACCGTGGGCTTGCCGGCATAAATATCCGCAAACGTGTCGCTCTGTCTGAGGCTTTTTTCCGCATAATCAAACATGCAGCTTAAATTTTTCTTAACCGCGTCGGGAAGGTTAGACTTGCAAAGAGCAAGCAGGTAATAGAACCATCTTTGAAAATCGGGCGTACGCTTATACAGCGGCAAAGACTCTTCGCCAAAGGCCACGCGCCGTTCCGCCATGCACCTTATATCCAATTTGGAAAGATCCGCCGCGCTTGGGCAAAAAAGTGTAACCGGAGACGTGCACCCTATAACGTCTCTTCCGTATTTGAATATGAAGATTTTCTTCATGTCGTCAAAATTATAAGTTTCCGCGTCCTGGCTCAAATAAAGGCTCAGCGATTCGGCGAAATCCCTGTGTTTTTTTGAGGAACTTTTTTTAAGCTCATCTATGTGATTCGCGTCGCCGGACTTGCGCCATGTCAAGATTTCCAATTTGCCGCCGCGCGCCTGGCTGTCGAATATATATTCCGCCAAATCCAGAGTGTGCGAGACAATACGCTCGTCAAATTTGCCGGCTTTTATATCTTCGCCGCGGTCCGCTGTCAACTGCTCATTTTTTGTTATGTTTTTAAACGCCGTCTGAACCAGATCAAAGCGGGCAAAAGGGCTTGGAACAGCGGTTGGCATCTCCGTACGTTTGCCGCCGTCAGGGTCTTTTATTCTTTCAATCTGAAGTTCGTCATAGCCGGTCTCGCTGACCTGAAAAAAATCCGACTGCCCGTCTTTATCCGCATATTTGCCAAGTACATAGCTCATTTTTTCGGCCCTCCGGTTTTATCGTTTAGCCCGTATAGTTCGTCAAGAAGTTTGTGCGTGGCGCCATGAAATACATCCATCATCTTTTTCTCCGCGCTCCATGACTTCTTATCTTTAGCTAACATATTAAGAAATGTCTCAAGGTCCATATACGCAGGGGGTTTGGCCTTTGAAAAAAGCTTTGCGATGCCGGTTTTGGATTCTATATCTACGCCTTTTATAAAGGAGGCCAAATCGGCATTATCAGCCAGATTAAAAGGCGCGAAACCGCGGTTGTTATCATGCAATTCTACGAGCCATTCATGGAAATCGTCAAAAAACCTCTTCAAGTTGTCCCTATAAAAACCGTCTGTCAGGAAGCTGTCGTCTACCTCCGGCGGCTCCTTTTTCCACTCTCTTTTTTTGCCGCGGTACTCCTCTTCCATATACTTCCTGAACAGGGCGAATTGAGAAAGTGGCATTGCCATAAGCCGTTGGGTTTCTGTTTTAAAATCAAAAAAGGTCGGGTTCGCAGTGTTCTCCTGAATGCTGAACTCATTGCAAACAGGGTATTTCGCCCTGCCTACGGCATTATCTCCGTCGGTATTTATTTCGCATTCTAAGCGATGATCATTCGCCGGTATGCTCAAAAAGTTTATAAGCGCAAGCGCTCCGGCCAATTCCACAAAGTGCGATTTGTTTTTTTGGCCGCCGTAACCGGGATCGTTATTATAGCTGTTTCCCGGATTGTCGCCAAGATAATACATTACGTTTACGGATTTGTTGCCGGTTACGTTTTTTCCGTAGTAATAGAGGGCGCTTTTGGTTTTTGCTATAAAATCGGAGTAATTTATGGCGCTGTCGTCATTTTTTTCCAGTTTAAAATAGGGTAAAACGGAAACCGCGCCTATCTTTGCGGTTTTAAGGTTTATGGAAGCGTCGCCCTTGCCATCGCGGATATTCTTCAGCAGGCACGGGAAGCCCGCCGCTCCGGTACCGCCGAAAATGGAGGATATTATGAAAATGCGGTCATCGTTCTCCGGCTTAAAATTGCGCGCGAAAGCGTCAAAAATTTCAGATTCCACAATCTGGTTGAGCACCACGCTGCCCACATTGGGATTACCGACAAAACCGATATCCATCTGTATGTCCAATAAATCGCAGTCTTCCCCGTTCTTGTTTTTTGTACTGCCGGAAAAGAGCAGCTCGGCAAGGGCCGCGTTTTCAGCGCCCATATTTCCGTGGTCGATATAGTCTCTGAACTTGTCTCCAGACCCGCTCAATCTGAACGTAAAGGTAGTTGTCGTGTCGGATTTATCGGGATCGCCGGATTTTAAATCTTCAAGCGTGTAGATTTTTGTCGGGAAAAAACCATTGGGATCGGAAATCTTTTTAACGTTCTTGTACCAATCCAGCATACGCACGGTTCTCTGCAAGTCTTCATTGCCGTAATGCGGGTCTATTATTATGGGAATAATATCAAAGTTGTTCTTTTCAGGCTTCACTCCGGACGCCAGCAAATGGGTTAAGGAGCGAAGCACCCTTGATCCGGTGCCGCCTATGGCAAAAACAAAACATTTCGGATTATTTTTCGACATAAACGCTCCCTCCTAACGCGGAATGGGGGTTGTATTGTAACAGTTCTTGCTCAATCTGCGCAAAAGCGGCGGCCAGCTCAAAATGGTAAATACAATAAAGCCAAAAATGCCGTTAACAAAAGCAAACATCCCAACTTCAGAGTAGTTAAAAATCACACTGATAAACTCCTCGTCACACCCATACGCATCCGCCCCGCCGCCCAAAAGCCCCCACAGCCTTATGAACGCGAAGGCGAAGTTAAAAACAAACGCGGAAGAGGCGAATATCCACCACCACTTGCATCCGTTAAAATTGACCCTGTCAATAATATGGTACTGCAAAACGTAAATAAACGCGGAACTTATAAGCATCACAAGGCCAAAAGATGTATACAGCGGCACACTGGTGTACGGGTCGGCGCAAAGGTCTTCTATGCCAGCAAGAAAGGCGGCCATGTTGTCTGAAAAAAACGGGTTCAGACCGAAGAGTTCGTAAATGTCACGAAACATTTTTATTTCTCCAACTGTATATTAAGGTTAATCGTTTGCAGCGTATGGCGCTCATCCATGGAAATGGTCGGGTAGAAAGCTGAATACACCCCTCCCACTATATGCAAAAGCCCAAAAGTCTTGCTTTGTTCGGATACGTCATTCCTTATCCGGGAGTCGTCTATGGAATTAACCTCTTTAACCCACGCGGGTATCCTGCCCATAACGGAGACCTTTACATCGCCCGACGTTACCCTTTCGGCAGTCAGGGAGATGCGGTGCTTGAAGTTTTTGGGCGGGCGGGCGTTTACGGTTAATTCGTAACCCTTAACGTGGTAATTGCCGGTATCGGCAAAGTACGCTGAATCCCTGAACGCGTCGTTAAAGTTCGCTTCCATTGTAAAATGGTAATTTGAGTTTCTTTTGGCCCTTTGCGCCTTGATTGAGCGGGTTTTATTATCAAACGAGTAGTTTTCCGACGCCACAATCCTGACCTCCGGATGCTTCTCCGCGGAAGCAGACTCAAAAATAAACCTCTCGCCCGTGAACCCGTTGCTGCTTAAAGTTACAAACATCCTTTCATTTCTGGCTATTTGGGTCAGATGCAGAGGCGAACCTATGAACCATATATAGTAGGGCCTTTGGGCGACAAGCCTGCCCACGTTATCACTCTTGCAGTTCCAGTAATTCCCGTCAAATTCGGACTCCATCTTCAATGCCAGCACCGCCAGATCCAACTCATCCGTTTTACGGGCGAACTTGACCCTTATGCTGTTCCTCTGCTTTTCCAGATACTCGGCAACGTTTACCCCCTTGCCCGGACTGAAGATAAAATCGGCGGCCAAAACGGCTACGTTGTTTTTGTTTACCGTTTCAAGGACGTGCCCGAAAATTACATCGAAGTCGGTGGTGCCGGTGTTGCCGCCGTTTTTCCTGCCGAACTCCATAAATTGATTGCGGTCTATCTTGTAGATGAAACTGTTCGCCGCGTCGAGATTGTCGTCTTTGACCGAATGGCTCACTTTCACGTTTACGTGGTTAAGGGTTATATCGCTGCCACGGAAACCGGACTTCAAGTCTGCCAGAAGCCCGAAAAGGGCGTCCTGAAACTGGCTTTTGGGCTTTATATAACCGTTCATGTTGGCCGTATTCTTCACGAAAAAATTTATATTAAACCGCTCGGAAATTGGATCCATAACGCTGCGCCTGTCCTGCGTTATGCCGTTCCCCTCCAAAGTCCGGCAGATATGGTTAGCGATGGAATCCGTATTTACCCGGCCTTCGGCGTCCTTCCATTTGGCCACGCGGGGATTTTTTGACTCGGAAACCCAATTTTTAAGGGAATCTATGTCTTCTTTGCTCAAAAAGCCGTCATTTTGGCGCAAATTCAGGATAGCATCGTTAAAAGGCTTCAGGGTGCCGGCGGATGACGCCTCTTTCTTATCGCCGCCGCAGCCGGCAAAGGCCAACATGGAGAACGCCGCCAGCGCGGAAACGAGTTTCACGGGCGACAGCCAAATTCTGGCGCGAATTCTGCACTTGCTCAAAATCCAAACCTCCCTCGCTATTGCTGTTAGCATAGCAACCCGTTGCGAATACTTAGCATACAGCTAAGGCAGTGCCGTACCCCCAAAAAGCGATATTTTCAAGAGCCCAGCACACACCCCAAACCGTATCAATTATACTATATTATAGTATACGAACATAACGAAAAACAATTTTTTTTGCTATTTTCACATTCCGGGGCGGCAACAGCAGGGGCGCGTAAGGGGTATACGGCCTGTTTCAGGAGGATTTGAACTTCAGCGCCCGGCCAACCGGCGCCGGATTTCAGGGTTTAAGTATAATCTTGGTCCTCTTGCCCGACGGTTTGGCGACCGCAATATACGTTCCCGGCGCCAATCCGCGCCGCGGGGTCCAAATAGCCCGCCACTCATCCTCATTGAACCGCTGCGCGTCGGCCTTTGCCACGAGCGCCCCGTTTACCGTGTAGACTGCCACGGAGGCGCGTTGCTCGAGTCCCTCGAACGTTATATGCTTTGCGCCGCGCTGGCTGCCTCCCACCGAAAACACGTTGGGAAACGCGCGCAGCTCTTTACGGGATGCGGCTTTGCGCCCGCGGCCCACGTCCAAGTACGATATGCCCTCGTCGGTTACTATCCACAGACGTCCGCCCGCTCTGTCTAACGCGATGGAGAGCACCTCGTTAGACGGCAATCCGGACGACTCGTTGATCCACCTGCGCTCGTTAGTATTGAGGTCGAACCGCAAAATACCGTCCGTTACGGTGCTCAACCACAGCACGCTGCCCCTTACGGCCAAACTTGTGATGTTGGTGAGCGTACTGTCTACAGCCTCCGTCCTCACCGCGCCGCGCGCGACCCTCCGCAGACCGTTCGAGGCGGCTATATAAGTCGTACCGTCTTCCCCCGTTACAATTGCCTTGACTTCGCCGTAGTTGGGGAATGTGGCGTTTATTGTTATCCCGTTGGCCAGCGGGTTACCGTCATGGCTGAAGATTGTGAGGCCATTCTCTTTGTCGTAAGCGAATATCCTGCCGTCCGCATCTACATTAAGCGCCGTTATGTTTTCGACCTTGTAAGGGGCCTCGGTGAAAAAGCGCCTGTAGCGGGCCCGCATTGGCTCGTGCTCAAGCGATAAGACCGGGTCGTAGCGCGGATCATAACAGAGGAGGCTGCCGTAGTCGCTACCCCATATAGAAACCCAAAGGTACCCGGAGGAGTCCCGCGCCAACGCGTCGGACTTGCCCCAAATAATGTATCCGGCGCTGTTTCGGATGTAGGCTATATCGCGGAAATCGGCATACCCTATTGCCAGCTGCCCCACCGTATTTCTAACCGGGTCTATATGCTTTACGTTGCCTCCGCTCGTACCCGCCCAAAACGAGCCATCACTCCAAACGGCCCCCCCAAGCGCGGCTGCGTCGCCGACGTATCCGAACTGGTCCCGGTAGGTAACGTTATTGTACAGATGCCACCGCGAGCCGTCGAACCGGTAAATCCCGTTATGCCACTGTATGTTCAGGTGCGACGCCATAGGCAGGAACCAAACGTTGCCGTCGTTAGCGGAGAAAACGCGCGAGGCCCGCCGCAGCGTCATGCCGGTTTCCTCTATACGGTGCTGCACCGGCGGGAAATACAATCCCCCTTCGCCCATCTCGCCTGCCCATGAGTAATAAAAGCCTTCAAGAGACCCAATCCAAAGCCGCCTGTCGCCCTCGTTAAAAAGCTTCTGTATAGTGCCCCACGGCGTAATCCGCGCCCCGGGGAAACGCCTGCCGCCGTGCGTAAGCCACCCGCTGTCGGCGGCCGCTATCACATACCCAAAAAAATCGGCCGCAGGCGTGGAATGAGCCGACAGGGTGTCGCCGGCGCGCACAAACGCCTGCACGGAGAGCGTGTCGCCGGAACGGACAACCCCCTTCACGGGATTGGTACGCCCGGTTTTCCAAATACCGGGATCGTAAAAATTCCGCTGGGATAGCGGGACTATATCCAAACTGTCCAAATAAGCGACCCCATCTTCGCATCCGAGCAGGAGCATACTCCCGTAAACATCTATCGTATTAACCCGCTGATTGGTGAAGTTAGCGATCCGCGCGGCGTTGCGCACGGCTACGCCCTTGACCGGGTCAAAGAGGCTTACCCCCTTGATAGTCCCTACGACAATCAATCCATCATGGCTATACAGGGAGGTGATGCCCCAGTCGGATATCTTATAGTTGGAGTATGTGGTAAACCGCCCTCGCGGCGTCATCCGGTAGAGGTACCCCTTGCGCGAGCCAATCCAGATGTTCCCATCGTCGTCGCGGCAGAGCGAGGTCAGATGGAGGTCGGGGAATATGCGGCTGTTGGCGAACATCTCGTGGGCGGCGGTATCTTTGAAATTGTGGAGACGAAGGCCCCCGCTCGTAGCCACCCACATAGTATCGCCCCACTTCAGGAAGTCGTTGGCGGTAACCGGAGAGCTGTAGCTGGTGATGTTTTCGGACGCAAAAAGAACCGGCGAGCAGCAAACGAGCGCCGCCAGAACGGTCTTGACGAGAATGTTTGTCTCAGGCTTAATCGGTATCTTCATAGTTAATAAAAATATATTATGTCCCGCTAATATAAAAATCAATACCTTAAAATATTGTTTTGACCTTTAACCCGAATTCCGGCGCGGCCGCGCCTGCGTCATGTTAACTCTTTAATCAGGCAGCACGTCAGCCTCGCCCGCCGGGCAAATTAAGATTCATACAACTCAGCCACATTGTACCCCCTTAACGTTCATCTGCAGGCTGACTTTGCCGTTCCACTCGTTCTCCTCCAGCCCGAATACGACATTCACCGACTTGGATTTGCCGACCTCCGAGAATCGATCACCCATGTTGAAAGCTATGGCGTCCATTACCGCGTGTCCGGCTGTCAGCGACATTTTCAGGTGTTTTTGGCCCACAATCCTTGGCGGGTAGCGGTGCCTCAGGCCGCGACAAAAGAGGTTGGGGCGCATATTGCCGGGGCCGAAGGGCTCCATTTGGTTGATTATGCGCAAAAGTTTGGGTGTCAGCTCATCTATGGAAAGCTCCACATCGGCTGTAACTCTGGGCGCAAGGTCCTCTATGGATACTTTGGATTTTACAGTGGCGTTGAACTTTTCACGGAACGCATCAATGTTATCGGCGCGCAGAGAGAGGCCCGCAGCGGCGGCGTGCCCCCCGTAGGCCTCAAGCAGATCCCGACACTCATCAAGCGCCTCTAAAAGATGGAAGCCGGAGACGCTGCGGCCCGAACCTTTGGCAAGGCCGTCTTCGCCTATGGATATAAGGATAGAGGGGCGGCTGAACCGCTCAACCACCTTGGAGGCGACTATCCCTATAACCCCCACGTGCCAGCCGGGGTTCGCAACTACCAGCCCGTAGCACTCATCGGGGGCGCAGTTATCCTCCACCCACTTGAAGGCCTCCTCGGCGGCGAGGCTGTCAAGCGACCGGCGCTCAATATTCGCCTCCTTAAGCTCCGCGGCGTAGATAGCGGCGAGGGGAGCGTCATCGGTCAGCAGCAGCTCCACCCCGCGGCGGGGATCTCCCAGCCGGCCTACAGCGTTTATACACGGCGACAACTGGAAAACCACCTGACCCGTCGATAAATTCTTGCCGGTAAGGCCCTGGGCCTCTATTAGCGCCCTGAGCCCGATAACGGACGTTTCCCGCATCCGCTTGAATCCCAGCGCCGTAATGAGGCGGCTCTCTCCGGTCATTGGAACGATATCGGCTGCGGTGCCGAGCGCCGCGAGATCCAGCAGGTCTGCCCATAAATCGCTGCTGCGGCCCGTTATTTTCGCGAGTCCCTGACAAAGTTTGAGCGCAACGCCTACGCCGGCCAGAGACTTATCGGGATAGGCGCACCCGCGCAGCTTGGGATCGATGATAGCCAGCGCCGGCGGCAAAACGTCCTTGGGCTCGTGATGGTCGGTGATTATAAGGTCTATGCCCAACGATGCCGCCAGCTCCGCCTCTTTACACGCGGTAACGCCGCAGTCTACGGTAATGATAAGCGCCGCGCCGCCCTCGGAGGCGCGGCGTATACCCATCTCAGACATCCCGTAACCCTCGTTCAGCCTGTGGGGCAGATAATAATCGCAGTCGCAGCCCAAACGCCTCAATACCCTGAGTAAAAGCGCGGTCGACGTAACGCCGTCAACATCGTAATCGCCGTATACAATGACTTTTTCCTTATTGTCAATAGCATGTTTTATACGATATGCCGATTTTTCCATATCGGCGAAGAGAAACGGATCGTAAAAATTATCAACATCGGAGCGAAAAAAATTTCTGCACTCATCGTATGTCATTAGCTTCCGGCCAACAAGAATAACCGCGGCGGCAAGCGGGATGCCAAGCTCGTCCGCCAATCTCTGCGCGGCCGAGGCGTCAACATCCCTCAGGCGGATTATTTCCCGCAGGGCCGAAAAGCTCATGATTGAGCCGCCGGCGTGAACAAGGCGTTCAGGTGGCTGTCATCTAACGGTATCACCAATTTTTCTACGGCGTTGATCCTGTGACCCGACAGACTGAACCGGTAATCATCCCACCCCATTTGCAGCGACAGCTGACGCTCAAAGCCGGCGCTTATGCCCGGAGTCATCGGCTTGAGGTAAACTATCAACGCTTTTATCAAATTGACGCATGTTACAATAACAATCGCGGCGGCGTCCTTGTCCCCCGCCTTGATGGACTCCCACGGCTTGCTGTCCTGAAAATATTTGTTGCCGATACTGCCGAGCGCGTGGATCTTTTCAACAACGAGCTTGTTGTCGCCGCTCTCGTACCAGCCCGCTATCTCCTCCGCCGCCGACTCTATCTGCGAAGCTATGGCGTCATCCCATTTGGCGGCGGGAACCTGATTGTCAAAATACCTCTCGCAAAAAACCATCGAACGATGGTGCAGGTTGCCGATGTTGTTGACGAGCGTCGTGTTTACGCGCGTGATAAGCTCATCCTTATTAAGATCAAGGTCCGCGCTGTTAGGCGACAGTTTCGACCCGTAATAAAAGCGCAGGAACTCTGCGGCTTGCGGATGTTCAACTTTTTCGAGGTAATCGCGCGCCAGAATAAACGTCCTTCTGGATTTTGACATCTTCTCGCCCTGAATATTAAGAAAACCGTGTATCCTCAAACTTGACGGCACGGCAAAATCTGAATTATCCAGCATCACCGGCCAAAAAAGCGCGTGGAAATAAACTATATCCTTACCTATAAAATGGACGACCTCCGCCGGCGCGCCCTTTTTCCAATAATCCATAGCGCTGCCACCGTGATCCTTGCAGTACCGCTCGGTTGACGAGAGGTAACCGATGGGCGCGTCCATCCACACATAAAAGAACTTGTTCTCGGTGCCGGGGATCTTAAAGCCGAAATAGGGGCCGTCCCTCGAAATGCACCACTCCTTGAGCCCTTCGTCTATCCACGTCTTAACGAAATTCCTCATGTCGGACTGCAGCACACCGGGCCTGTTGATGAACTCGCGCAAAAAATCCTCACGCTTGGCAAGCTGTACGTAGATATGCGTAGACGACCGCATCTGCGGGGTGTTGCCGCAGATACCGCACGCCGGGTCGATGACATCGACCGGTTCATATGTCGCGCCGCATACCTCGCATACGTCCCCATACTGTTTGGGCGCTTTGCATTTGGGGCAGGTGCCTGTTATGAATCTATCCGGCAGAAAGCGCTTGTCGTGCTCGCAGTAGTATTGGTTGATCTCTTTCTCGATAACAAGGCCGTTTTTACGCAAATTCTCGTATATCAACTCGGCATAATGCCGGTTTTCATCTGAATTGGTCGTATAATAGATATCAAAACTGATATCGTACCCCGAATAATCCTTAACGTGGCTCTCGCGCGCCTTGCCTATCAGCTCCTCCGGCGTAATGCCCTGACGCAGCGCACTCAGTTCAATCGGCGTACCGTGGGTATCATCGGCGCATACATACAGCACATCGCGCCCGCGCAGGCGGTTGTACCGCGCGAAGATATCGGTTTGTACAGCCTCAAGCAGGTGGCCGAGATGTATGTCGCCGTTTGCGTACGGCAGGGCACTTGTTATAAGTACGCGCCGGCGTTCGTTATTGTTAACTGCCATAACCATCCCCTCTCAGAAGGATGCATCCATATAAGGATACAGAAATTATTTTTGCGGATATTTTTCCGCCAACCCGCACATCCGTATAAAACAAAGATGCGAAAATGTCCTCACGGCTTAACGGCGTTTCCAGTCACTCCGCTTTGCAAATCTTCCGGTTCTAACCACTCCTGCGAATCGCCAAAGTGAACTAAGCCCTTATTTTGGAATATGTTGATGTAATTGAGCGTCCCTTCCTTGTTACCGTAGCGGATTCTCGACCCGACCGGCGGAAAAGTGCTGAATATCTCTATGTACATCTCATTCTCGTACCTCAAACAGCAGAGCAGACGGCCGCAGTTGCCGGATATTTTGGTAGGATTCAGCGCAATCTGCTGGTCCTTCGCCATCTGTGTAGTTATCTGCTCGAATTCGTTGAGGAATGCGTTGCAGCACTGCTTGCGCCCGCACACCCCGCAGCCGCTTATCCTCTTCGCCTCGTCGCGCACGCCTATCTGGCGCAGTTCTATGCGCGTGCGGTAGACCGACGCCAGTTCCTTAACAAGCTCCCTGAAGTCTACGCGCTGCGCTGCGGTGAAGTAGAATGTGATTTTGCTGCCGTCGAACTGCATCTCTACGTCAACTAGCTTCATTTCTAGCTTGAAGTGCTTGATCTTCTCGCGGCACACCTTAAACGCGGCCTTCTCTTTCTCCTGATTTTTCTTCAGGACTTCGAGGTCGTTCTCCTGCGCCTTGCGGATGATGCTGCGCGTTTCGCCCTTGCCGCGCTTGAGCTTGACCAAAGAGCCTACGCATGAGGCCTTGCCCAAATCCTGCCCGCGCTCCGCCTCCACCACTATATACTCGCCCTCGAGGATTTCGAGGTCGTTGCGGTCTTTGAAGATCGCCTTGCGCTCGCCCTTGAAAACGACTTCCACCAGCTTACTGTTCTTTGCCATTCAGCATCTCCATTAGATTACACGCAAAATTTACCATAACCATCATGGGGTTCCCTCTGGCCTTAAACGCGCCCAAAGCATTCTGACAAAGCGACAAATATCGCTCAATGTCGTTCGCCGCGACGGTTTTCGGGAGGCCAATCTGATAAGAGGTCCCCAAACTAATATAATTCATTGACGCGCCGAATTTCTCAAAAAACGCAAACCTCATAAGTTGGATGAGACAGTTTAGCGTTTTCTGGCACAGCGCCGTGGCCGAAGCGGAATCTCCGGATGCGAGACGCTCGGCGGCCTGCGTCGCCCCGTCCCAATTGCCGCAAAGGGCATCGTTCCACAGGGCTGCGGCATATTCATAAAACTCCTCCCGTGCATCCTCGTACTCCTCAATCGCTACGCCGAGAGAACCGCAAACAGATGCGGTTTCGACCTTGGGATCGGGCGTAATCGGGATATTTGGCTCGATTTCGGGGGTGATATCCGCGTTAATGCCTTCTTTGACGACCGGTTCCGCATTACTGCCTGCATCGGTACCGGCGGGCGTATCCGTACCGGCCGCCCCCCCGAACAGGTCATTGCCAAAGAGGTCGTTCCCGAACAGATCGTTATCCGAAGCGCTGTTTTTGCCCCCTTTTTTACCGCCTTTCCTGACTTCTTTCTTGACAAACGTAATAACTTCAGGTTCCTCGGTGACAACCTCCTCCCGCCGCCCCGGCCCTATGGCGCCAGCACGAACCCGCTTATAAAGCTCGGACTTGATGGTATCCGGCGGCAGCAGGGCGAACCGCATTGTCTGGCAGCGCGACAGTATGGTCTGCAAAACGGAGTGCGGCTTATCCGTCAAGAGTATCATAACGGTCCCCGGCGGCGGCTCTTCCAGCGTTTTGAGCATCGCGTTGGCAGCCATGTGGCTCATGGTATCAACCCCGTCTATGATCACCGCGTTTGCCGGCCCCTCGGTCCCGCCGCGCATTATCGCGCTGTTTGCCTCGCGTATCCAGTCTACGGGTATGCTCGGCGGGCCGCTGTACTGCGGGAGCCTGTACGGGTCGCCGATACGCCGCTTCGCCTCCGCCCCGGCAAACGCCCACCCCTCGTCGGAGAGGGAGCCGCCATCCTTCTTGTGCTCGTTTTGGAGGAACAGCGGCATTATAATATGAAAATCGGGATGCGAGTACGAGGCGACCTTTTTGCAAGCGGGGCACACACCGCACGGGCGCGCCTCGCTGTGCCGGCACAAAAGCGCCATGGCGATATCAAGAGCCGCCGCGAACTTGCCCGTACCGCGCTCTCCGCAAAACAGATACGCATGGCCGAGCGCCCCGACTTGAAACGCCTGCCCGATAACGCTTTTAACACGGTTCTGCCCGACTAACTTATTCCATTGTAATATCATTTTTCCAGCCACTCCTCCGGATTCAACGACTCAATCATCTTTTTAATCTTAAAATTCAGCCTCGGCCCGCTGTACGTCCCACCAGACCTGCCGACCTCCTCCCCCATTGCCACTTTCTGGTCCTGCTTTACGCTCACCTCGTCGAGGTTCGCGTATATCGTATAGTACCCGCCGCCGTGGTCGAGGAGCACGAACCTCCCCAAACCGCGCATGGAACTGACCACCGCCGTCCCGTGCGCCACGCTTTTTACGGATGACCCCCGCACTGCGGCAATATCTATGCCATCATTAACGGTAACCGTCCCATAAACAGGGTGCACCACCCTGCCGAACCTGCCTATTACCTCACCCCGCAACGGCCACGCCAGTTTTCCTTTTCTTTTCTCGAAGTTGATGAGCGCCTGCCGCTCATCCTCCTCCCTCGCAGTCTTTCTTCTCGTCTCAAGGAGCTTTATCAACTCGTTAAGCTCACGGTGCGCCGCCTCAAGCTCCACAACCATCGCCTCCGACGCGCCCCTCTTCGTGCGGACCTCGTCAAGCAGCGTACGGCGCATAAGTTCTTCGTCTACCAGCGCCAGCTGCTCCTTGCGCTTGTCCTCCAAAAGCTTAACCAACCCCGCCTTGTTCTCCTCCTGCGCACTCCTCTTATCGTTTACCTCGGCGATGCCGGTGTGAATGGACGCCGCAAGCTGCCTGTCGTATCGATTCAGGTCCTGAAAATAGCGCGCGCGGTTGACAAACTCCGTCGGGTTCCTTACCGAAAGGAGCATCTGCAACTGGCTGATCTCGCCACTCATATACGCGTTGCGCAGCCGTTTCTTCATAAGTTCCCGCGCGCTGCCCAAATCGGACTCCGCCCGCACAAGCGAGTCAGCCAGCACCGCTATCGCCATTTCCGTCGTGTCAATCTGCCCCTGCACGAGCGCCATATACCGCCTCGACGCGTTGACGTTCCGCTCTATCTGCTCCAAGCGGCTAAGGTAGTTCCCCTCCTCGCTCTGCAGCCGCCTTACCGCCGTGCGGCCCTGCTCAAGCACCGCCCTTATGGAGTCGAGCGCGGCCTGCGTCTGCTTTATCTCCCTATCCACGCGTGACACCGCCGATTCTGCGGCTTTGCCCTGCTGCGGTGCAGCTTTCTGCGAAGCCTTTTGCGGCGTACCCTTCGCCGGCGCTTTCTGCTGCGGCTTTTGAAGCGCTTTTTGCTGCGTACTGTCCTGCTGTTTCTGCAAAGACTTCTGCTGCGCCCATAGCGGAGCGGCGCCTATCACCGAGGCGATAAGCGCTGCCGCGGCCGCAAGGCGCGCTAAACCAGAAATTTGCGCACCGCGAGCCAGCTGCCGAGCCACCCGAAATACACCCCTATCAATATGATTAACGGTAAATAGGAAAAATACCAGTTTATTGATATATGCGCCAGAAACACCCGCGCTGCAACCATCGCGCAGATACATAGCACGCTGCCTATCAACCCCTGCAGCATCCCCTCAAGCAGAAACGGCATCTTGATGAACAGGTCGGTCGCGCCTACATAGTGCATATTCCTCACTAAATCCCTGCGCGCGTATATAGTGAGTTTTATGGTATTGGAAATGATGGAGTGCAGCGCGAGCATGATGATAAGGCCGGCCGCCAGCGATATGACATAGAACCGGTCGCGCAGCCGCGTTATCGTATCAAGCCACTCCTTGGAGTAGCGGATATCCACAATGCCCGAAAGCGCCAATATCTTTTCGCGCAGCGCGGCGACGGCGTCCGGCGACTGGCTATTTTCGTGCAGCAGTATATTAAGCGACGCGGGGAACGGGTTTTCGTTTACCGCCTCAAGCATCTCCCTTCCGTAAAGCGTCTCAAAAACGGTCCACGCGCTGTCTTTGCTTATAAAAAAAATCCCCTTGACACCGGACATCTTACTCACCGTGTCGATAAGCGACGCATGAGCAGACGAATCAACAGACGCGGACTCGCTCAGGTAAACCACAACATCGGCGCTGTCGCTCGTGCGCCTGAGAACCTCGTCAATATTCATGAGGCCGATAAACACGCCGCAAATAAGGAACAGCGTCGCCGTGATGGTCATAATGGAAACGAAGGTCATCAGCTTGGCCTGATAGAACCCACGAAACGCCTCGACGATAAAATATAAGATTTTTCTCATGGTATTTGATATGGATACGGCCCAAAATCCGTATCCGTACTTATCTGTTTGCCGATATCAATAATAATATAAATTCAATCGATTAAACATTATATCTGTGCCGCAGTGCGGGTATAATATTTAATCGTGTCTTCAATAATCACCGGCCATAAATAAAACGCGCCGGCGCAGTCAACGGGCAGCCATCAATGAACTCTCATAAATCCCGTTTCCGTAACTTTCATTATCAACACCTCGCTGTTCGCGCCCGTCTGCGGATCGAACGTTACCATACCAGAAAGCCCGCTGTACCCCTGCACGGCGGCGAGCGCCTTTCTCATTTTGCCCACATCCGCCCCGCCGTTCTCGTTTATCAGCTTGACAATCAGCTGCGCGGCGTCGTAGCCCATCGCCGAGATGCGGTTGGCGTCGGAATTGAAGCGGGCCCTGTGCGCGGCATTGAAGTTTGTCCAGGCCTCGCCCGTCTGATCAATCTGGGGTCCTACAGATATTATGGCATTTTGCACGTAGCGCTTACCTTCCGTGGGCACACGCGGGTCGTCCCACCTGCCGGCGCCGAGCATCTGCGTGCGTATGCGCTGAAACACCACCTGCGGCGCGAGCTTCACCACATCCTCATAATTAAGCAGCGGCATAAAAAGCCCGCCCACGGCGAACGTGGTGTCGGCGTATCGAATGCTGTCGGCGCGGGTGACCTGAGTTATCCGCTGCATATTGCCCCGCTCAACCGCTATCGCCTCCAGGCGGCGCATGAGCAATCTGGAACGCAAACGCCGCAGTTCCTGGGTAAAATCGTGCTTGCCCTCATCAAAATACTCCTCGTGCACCGTCTCTATGCTGCGCCTGGAAAGCTCCTCCTTAAACGCCTCTGCCATAGCGTAGCCGAACCCACTGTTGGGAGCTATAATCGCGAACTCGCGCACATTGAGGTTCTCCACCGCGTACCTCGCGAGCTTGCGGGCCATCGCACCGAGCGTTACGTTCATCTGGAAGATGTTGTCGCCTATGGACGATATCCCGTCCTCGTTGGCGGTGGGGGTCAGCATCACAATATCTTTCCCCGAAAACATCGCCGCGCTGACTGCTGCGGTGTTGGAGAGGATGGGGCCTATGCAAAACTGCGCATGATCCTTCGTAATCAGCTCTTTAGACCTCTTCGCGGTCTCTACCGGGCTGCCCTTGGTATCGTACACTATAAGTTTAACGGGATTATGCGAACGCGCGTTGTGGTCGTCGAACGCGAGCTTGACCCCTTGCAGGATGAACTGCCCTATCTGCGCGTCCTCGCCGGTTATGGGCGCAAGGAGGCCTACCTGCACCGGAGCGCCCTTATGCTGATCCTTGGAAACCCTGCCCAAAAAATCCTTCACCTGCTCGGTGTAGCGCGAGCGCGGGTACATCCTGCGAAACTCATCGGCGCTGTTGCGGGCGCGCACCGTCTGACCCGACGCGAACAGCTTCTGTATCTCGTAAAAACGCACGATCTCAAGCAAAACGGCGTGCAGCTCACCCTTACTCGAAATGGTAGAAAGCTCGTCTACACTTAACGACCGGCCGCATACGTTTTCGGCGTTAACAAGCGTCAGGTTGAACAAATCCGCCGAAAGGCCGAGGTTAAGCGCATTCGAGAACGATGTCAGCGCCTGCGCCGGTTTAGCCTGTCTGGCGTACGCCACCCCCTGAAGGTAGGCGAGGCGAGGCACAAACGGCGCGTCCGGGAACTGCTGGTTGTACATATCTATCAGCCGGTGCACCTGCGCGTTCTCGCCCTTGCGCATATAGGCCTCGGCTATAAGCGGCACCAGCGTAAGCGACTCCGGGTCGCGCCCGTGGCGCCGCAGGTGCTCGCGGATCAAAACGATAGTGGAATCGTACTGCCCGGCGGCGTAAAACGCCCGCGCCTTGCGGAACAGCGGAGACCCCCCCTCCGGAATCCCGGCGGCATAAACACCCGCCGCGCTGAAAAGGCCTATCGCGGCAGCCATCAACAAATATTTTTTGGTCATGATGGTAATCCTTATCACTATATATCAACCTGTTATTATTGACATCGCAACATCACAAAATTACGTCCCGCAGCAATGCCGCACCCCAAATCACTCCAGCACGTACCGTCCAAATTCGGCCGTGTCAACGGCACGCACGCGCTCCCTGAGCTGCTCCGCCTCGGTCTGCCCCCGCTCAGAAGCCCGCTTCGCGAAAACCTCGTCGCGCACAAACAGCGGGGCACCGCACTTGAGCGCCAGCGCCACGGCATCGGCGGGGCGGCAGTCTATCACCTTGAGCGACAAGCCCGACTGAATGACGATGTACGACGAAAACACGCCCTCATCCGAGGCATCGCTTATAACCACCCTGTAGAGCGTTCCGCCCAACTGCTCAATGGCGATTTTCACCAAATCTATGGCAAACGGCTTGTCGACCTGCACCTGCAGCGAATGCATCGCAATCGCGTTCGCCTCGACAATATCAAGCGGAACCGCGACGGAACGCGCCCCGCTTATCTCCTTGAGTACAACCAAAGGCGTGCCCTTCTGCGTATCGGCCGCAAATGACGATATCTCCACAGGTACCAGCATCAGCACTTTTCCCTGACTGTTTTTAGGTATAATATCCCCAAATGATAAAATATATCGGGGCAAGGGGATACATGAAGATTTTTTTATTTGTGGCGATTATTTTGCCGCCGGGCAGGGTTACTCGTCGTCCTCGCCCATATCTATTTCCGGCCCGCCGATGCCCGCCGCGTCGTCGGCGTGGGTATCCGCCGGCGCCTGAGCATTCATGGGAGGGGTGGGGACGGAGGCCGAGACCACCTGTTTTTCGGCCTCCTTACCGCTCCTTATTATGAGCCTGCGGCCCACTTTAAGCGGTGTCCTTGTGGTGATGCCGTTCAGGCGGCAGAGGTTGACGGCGGTGGTGCCATGGCGCCGGGCTATGCTGCCCAAGTTGTCTCCCCTGCGTACTACATAATATACTGTTTTCCTGACTTCCGTCAAATACTCGAAGTTATCCCGCGTCAGCATCAGTGTATCGCGCTTAAGCGCATAGGTGTTGTCGAAGTCTATGATATACTCCGGGTTGAACGGCTCGCCGCAGTAGCGTATTTCGAAATGCAGGTGCGCGCCTGTGGAACGGCCGGTATTTCCGCCCAGACCCACGGCCTCCCCCGCCTTTATGTGCTGGTTTGGCTGGACCAAAACGCGCGACATATGCCCGTAGACCGTCTCAAGGCCATTGTGGTGGCGCACCACCGCCACGTTACCGTAACCGCGCCGGTCGAACTGTATCACGCGGACTATGCCGTCCAAAGCGCTGCGGAGGGTATCGCCCGTAGCGAGCTTTACGTCTATGCCGTAGTGCCACATATAGCGGCGCAGACCAAAACGCGACGTAACGTAATTTTTGATCGGGTGCACGTAGAATTTACCGTGCGCGGAGTCTACAAGCGGGATCTTTATAGTATCGCCGGGGCCGAGCGTCCTGTAGTCGAAGCGGCCGGAGTTTATGCGGTCGTTGCTCCAGGCAAACAGCGTGTCGACCTGCATGATACTGTCTGCGTCGTAAAACAGCGAGCTGAAATCCTCCCCCTCCTCCTCGCGCAGCGCCGCCTGGGCGATGCTGTCGGCAGTAGTTTCATCGCTGAACGCCAACGCGAAATCCACATCGCCGGCAGGGGTCGATGTGGCGAACGCCAACGCGGAGAGCGCCAGCAACAGGGCGACGACAGCCTTACGATACATACAGCGAACGGTTTTCAGACCCATTTACCTACAATTCCGTTAATCTGTTAAGAGCGATTTCGCCATTTAGAGCCTATATATATTATATATTATGTCCATCAAATATTTCAAGTTAAAAATAAAAAAATTATCAATCCCCAATACGCACCCTTTTGCAAAACAGCCAAAGCCGGAAGTAAAATACGGCCAAAACAGGATGTGAAACACGGCCAAAGCCGGCAGTAACACCTGATTTTTATCAAAAATTACTCTATATTATATCTATAAACATGACACCGGAAACGCCTGAAAAGGGGGGGGTTATCATAAAAAAGGAGTATTTGTACCGTATACCGGATAAGGTTCCGGACTTCGCGCTCTCCGCGTCGGGAGCGGTACTGATTGAGGGGCCAAAATGGTGCGGAAAAACCCGAACCGCCGAGGAGAAAGCCGCGAGCGTACTCTATATGCAGGCCCCCCGGCCATACCGCCTCATACATGAAGGCCGTCGACACCATGCCGTCGCTGCTCCCAATGGGGGATGTCCCGCGGCTTGATCGACGAGTGGCAGATGGCGCCAGTCATTTTGGACGCCGTAGGGTGCCTGCGGGAGTGACGCGGCAGATTAACGCCAACGCCTTACCGGACTTTTTATTTTTACCTTCTGTCAAGATACTCCGAAATATCCATGCCTCCATCATTATATTTCGGCGGCGGCGTGCCGCCGTATACCACCCATGCGCGGTCTACGGCGCGGTCGAAGTGGGTGGTGATATTCGCGTGGCCGATCTGGCCGACCAGCTCTGCTTTTATTATGGCTCTCAGCACAGGGCGCTGCACGCCGGAAAGTATCAGCGTTATCTTCTTTTTATTGCACTGAGCGGAAAAAAGCCGCAGTGCGTTTATACCCGAAGAGTCTATAATCGGAACGTTGCGCATACGCAGAATGCGTATCTTCATCAGCTTGCTCTCGTCCCCCACCGCCTCCTCGAACTTGAACGCGGTGCCGAAGAAGAACGGGCCGTTGACTTCGTAGACATCGGTTTCAGGCGGCACCCTTTTGAGATCTTTCGCGTCGTCGTCGTAGCGGGACGCGCTCTCTTCGCTGCTGCTGCCGCTCAGTTCGCGGGATACCTCCGTAACGCCCGATACCTTGGCCATCTGCCGCATAAACAGCAGCACCGACAGCACCACCCCGGCCTGAATAGCCACTACGAGGTCGGCAAGCACCGTTAAGGTAAAAGTAATCAGGAGTACCGCCACATCGCTGCGCGGATTTTTCCACAGGGTTACAAACGTGCGCCACTCGCTCATGTTGTAGGAGACCATCACCAATATCGCGCCGAGCGCGGCGAGGGGGATATGCTTAACCCACTTTCCCAAAAAGAGCATAATGAACAGCACAACAACCGCGTGAATAATACCGGCAATGGGCGTGCGGCCTCCGTTGCGGATGTTGGTAGCCGTTCGGGCGATAGCGCCCGTAGCCGGGATTCCGCCAAAGAGCGGCGAGACGATGTTGGCGGCGCCCTGAGCCACAAGCTCCATGTTCGAGCGGTGCCTTTTTCCGCCGGTCATTCCGTCTGCCACAACCGCAGAGAGCAACGCCTCTATAGCCCCAAGCAACGCGATTGATATTGCCGGCGAGATGAGCGCCTGTATAGTGGCGAACTTGAGGTCGGGCAGCACAGGGGCTGGCAGCGTAGATGATATTTCGCCGAAACGGCTCCCGATAGTTTCAACATCCCAGCCCAAAATTTTTACCGCGGCCACCGCCGCGAAAATTGCTATGAGGGAACCCGGCAGCTTGCGGTTTATTTTGGGCCATACGTTCAAAATCAGCAGAGAAAACGCGGCTATTACAGCAGCGTGCCAGTTCAAGTGGGTGATTGATTGAAAGTACATCGCCCATTTACCGATAAAATCCCCAGGAAGTTTCTCTATGGAAAGCCCCAACAGATCCCTGATCTGCGAAGTAAAAATTACAACCGCGATTCCGCTTGTAAAACCCACAATAACCGGATACGGGATGAACTTTATCACCGATCCAAGGCCGCTTACACCCATCGCCACCAATATCAGCCCCGCCATCAATGTAGCAGTAGCAAGCCCGCCTGTGCCGTACTGCTCGACAATACCGAAGAGGATGATGACAAACGCGCCGGTGGGCCCGCCTATCTGCACCCGGCTACCGCCCAGAAGCGAGATAACGAACCCCGCTACAACCGCGGTAATAAGCCCCTTTTCCGGCCCCACCCCCGACGCTATGGCAAACGCGATAGCCAGAGGTATGGCCACGATGCCAACAATAGTCCCGGCCGTAAGATCGGTCATGAACCGTTTGCGGTCATAGCCCTTAAGGCAATCCAAAATCATTGGGCGAAGCATTTTAATTTTCCTGTTATTATCCCGGCGGCCAGGAAAGTTCGCGCCCGCCAAGCACGTGTATATGCAGATGCGGCACGGTCTGTCCCGCTATTTCTCCTGAGTTCGCGACAAGCCTGTAGCCGTTTTGCACAAGCCCGCACGCCTCAAGCGCCTTGCAATAGGCGTTCATCACCCCCCCAAAGACCTCCCCCATAAGGGGCGGCGGAATATCGTGCACACCGGGATAGTGCTTTCTCGGTATGGCGAGGAAGTGGAACGGCGCCTGCGGATTGATATCGCGGATGACAATAGCGTGCTCATCCTCATAGAGCTTGTCAGCCGGAATCTCCCCCCTGATGATTTTGCAAAAAATGCAATCGTCCATAAACAATACCTCCTCACCCGCAGAGGGTCTTAATATTAGATTATTGTTGCCGCTTTCTCAAATATGTTGGCGCTTCAAACGCCTCATACACCCTGTAGCCGTCAACCGATCTGTAAAAGACATTGGCCGCGACCATCACCGGAAGCACATTTTTTGATTCTTCTTCCGGCTCCTGCGTTTGTGCCTGCTTTTGCTGACAATTTTTCAGCCATATCGGCACTCCCGCCGGAGTTTTTTTCTGTTCTGCGGCGCTTTCATCCATTATCTCCTCGTCAAGCGTAAAAAGCATAGCCATTACCTCCTGTTGATAAGATAAGGGCACGGCACCGAGCCGTGCCCCAACCACGCAATAACCACACATCAACACACACATTAGTACAGATACTGACATACATCAACAACATAACAACAATACGCATACTACTACACACACATCAATGCACATACAACTTCAACACGCATAACAACATATCAACAAAACGGCACACCTGCCGCCTACTGCTGCTGTTTTCTCAAATACGTAGGCGTATCAATATCCTCCACGCCGCCATACACCTTCGGCGCGAAGTAGTCTGTGGTAGCGAACGGCGTCTTGAACCCCTTGTACTGCTCTTTCTTATCTATGGTTTCCGTTGCAACCGACGGCATTCTCACCGCAAACGCATCCGCCATAGCGGCTACCGGATTGAGGCTGCCCTGCGCCGCCATAACCGTTTCGGCTGGTGACTTGGGAGCTGTTGTCTGGGTAAGTTGCATATCGTTTTCGGTAAAGACGAGTTTTGTCTGCTCTACCTTCTCCTTAACGGGAGGCGGGAGCGCTACCTTTAGCGCTGCGGAGCCCTTCTCGTCCCTGAACATCTCCATAGACTCATCGTTGAAACCGGTGGCGATAACGGTAACCTTGATCGCGCCTTCCATATCTTCATCAATAACCGCGCCGACAACGATATTCGTCTCCGAATCTTCGCCAACAGTTTCGTACGCTTTCTGCGAAGCATCGGCCAGTTCAAGCATGGCCATATCTCTGCCGCCGGTAAAGTTTATGATGAGTCCGCGCGCGCCGCAAATATTTATATCATCGAGGAGCGGGCTGGAAATAGCGCTGTCGAGTGCCGTAAGGGCGCGGTCGCTGGTGTTGTCGCCCTCAGCGTAGCCGGTACCCATAAGCGCGTCGCCCATACCCTTCATAACGGTCCTCACGTCCGCAAAGTCAACGCTTATCAGGCCATCCCTCGTGATGATATCGGAGATGCCCTTCGTACCGTGATACAGTACATCATCGGCAGTCTTGAACGCCTCAAGAATGGGCGTACTCCTGTCGATTATGGAGAGCAGCTTCTGGTTGGGAACTACGATTATGGTATCGGCGTGCTTCCGCAGCTCTTCGATGCCCTTCTTGTAATTCTTTTTGCGGATGAACCCCTCGAACTCGAAGGGGCGCGTTACAATGGCCACAGAGAGTATGCCGAGTTCGCGCGCGAGTTCCGCCACTATAGGAGCGCCGCCGGTACCAGTGCCGCCGCCCATACCCGCCGTGATGAATACCATGTCGGCGCCCACCAGAAGCTCCTTGACCCTCTCGCGGTCCTCTTCCATCGCCGCGCGGCCAATCTCAGGGCAGGTGCCGGCGCCCAGCCCGTTGGTCAGCTTTTTGCCGATCTGTATGCGCACGGGCGCGCGGTTGTGATTCAGCGCCATTTCATCGGTATTCACCGCGATGAAATCAACACCCGTAAGCCCGGCGTCTACCATGTGATTAACAGCGTTACCGCCGCCGCCGCCAACCCCGATAACCTTCAACTTCGCTACATTATCAAACTTCTCATCAAGCACAAACCGCATTTACGCCTCCTTGTAAGAGTGTTTATTTTTATTTGTTTTTATTCTTTTCTTCCGACGGCGCTGGTTCGGTAATAATATTCCATAAACCGCGCCCCACAGCCTTTATAGGATCAAAAAACGACCGGCCAGATTCGCCGCCCTCGTCTTTGGATGCAATCTCATTCTCCTTCGCTTTCGCGGCGAGTTCTTTCTGCGCTTTCTCCTCCTCAAGCGCTCTTACAGCCGCCCTCTTATCCTCCCTATCTTTCAACACGATGATATCATCCCACACGTACTTGCACAACCCGACAGCAGTAGAGAACACAGGCGAACTGACCATCTCTTCCATCCCGCCAATGCCACTGGGCTGACCGATCCTCACGGGGCGCTGAAAAACGCTCTCCGCCTTCTCTTTCATCCCCGCCAGCAGCGCGCCGCCGCCGGTAAGCATAATGCCGGCCCCAAGCTGGTCGTAGCGCTGCGTCTTCATAATCTCCCGCATGGCAAGCGACAGTATCTCCTCGACACGCGCCTCTATGACTCTCCCCAGCAAATCCCGCCCCGCCTCCTTATCATCGCGGCCTGTAAATCCAGGAATTATTATACGCTCGTCTTCCTTTACTAATGGCAAAAACGCGCATCCGCTCTCCTTTTTGAGTTTTTCAGCGCTCTCCACAGTACATCTCAAGACTTGCGCGACATCCCTTGTAATATTCTCCCCGCCCATTCCAACAATCGCCACATGGCAGATCTTGCCGCCAAAGTAAACTGCGATATCGGTCGTCCCGCCGCCTATGTCTACAAGCGCTACTCCCATGTCCTTATCATCCTGCGAGAGTACCGCCTCACTGGATGCCAAAGGTTCGAGCACAAGACGGTCCAGTTTTACCCCGGCCATCTCCACGCACTTCCTGATGGTCCGTACCTTCATGGTCTGAGCGGTGATGATGTGGACATACGTAACAAGCATCTTGCCGTGCATACCGCGCGGGTTTGTGCACTCATGATCATCCAATATGTATGCCTGCGGTATGGCATGTATTATCTCGCAGTTGTCCGGGAGCTGTATGTTCTCCGCGATATTCAGCGTCTGCTGTATATCATTCTCCGTTACATTTTCGGAGATAATAGCCTTCCCGTTGCTGGCCATAGACTTGATGTGTTCACCGGCAATGCCCGCCACCCAATAAGATATCTCTTCCGGTGCGTATGTCTTCGCGTGCTCCACCGCCTCCTTTATGGCCGCCACGGTCCTGTCCATGTCAACAACAACACCCTTGCGCAGCCCGCCAACAGATGAACACTTACCCTGGCCAAGAATCTCCAGTTTTTTGCCATCCTCGTCTATCTGGGCAATAACGCAGGCGACCTTCGTAGTCCCGATATCAAGCCCGGCGACAATGATTTTCTTCTCGGCCTTGACCCCGGCGGATACGTTCTCACCGAATTTGTTCTCTACCGTCTTGCTCTCCATAAACACGCTCCTTTTTTGTTGACGACACAGTATAGCCATGTCATACATCATTATATACAGTCAACACCGTTTCACATCTCGCACCTAACGTAAAATACTCACTTCTGCGCCAGCACAACCGCAATGTGGCGGTACCTCATATCTATACGCATCGGATCGCCCTCATCCTGCAACAACTTCTGCCTCAGCGATTTCACCCGAACCAGCTTATCCTCAATATCATCAGGGTCGAGCAGATACTCCGCCTCGCCGGACTTGAAAATCAGATTGACCTCATCGCTGTTGCTGATGTCAATCTGTGATATTTGATTTAAGAAAGAGTCACCCAAATTACGGCTCGCCTTCATAACCCTGTTAAAAAACTCAATCTCATGTTTAAGAGTATCGCTCTCCGGCGTACCTACAACCAAAAGCGGCAGAGCATCGTAATACCGTCCTGCTTCCGCAGGAAAGCGTACGCCATACTTGTCGACAAGCGAGATCTTACCGCAGTGAACAAGGGCCACTGGCTTGCGCTCGGTAACCTTTATGGTTATATTCAACTGACGGCTCTGCCTGTCCTTGACTTTTTTAATGCTGACCTTCTCGATCGCCGGAATCTCCAACGCGATTTTTTCAACTGCGGCGCGGCTGTAAGGGCATGTGTCAGGCGCCATCAGCGGTTCAAGCGCCCGCCTGAGCGTATCCCGCACCGCCCCACTGCAGTTCGTTATACCGTTAATCTTTGCCGACACCCTCTTGCCAGCGTTTATAGACTCGGCGACAGAATCAAAGGCCAGCGGGCCGTGCAAAAAAACAACAACAGCCACCGACGCCGCAAACGCGATAACCAACGCGACCTTAACCGGCCTGCGAATTCTCCTCTTTCCGCTCCCAGCGGATTTTTCGGTGCGCTGTTTTGCGCCGGCTTGACTATTACCATTTTTTAATCGTTCAGCCATCACACTGTCTCCCCCGCCCCGGCAAAGTTTCGGGCGATTTCCCAAATATCGCCGGCCCCCATGAATACGGCCAGATCACCGCTGCCAACCATACCCCTTAATTGATTCACAATATCATTCCTGTCGCGCACGTAAAGCGCCTTTGCGCCGCCGGCGCTATTTATGCGGTCTACAATACCGCCGGCGTCCACGCCAGGAATCGGTAATTCGCGCGCCTTGTAAATATCCGTAACTATAACAACATCCGCGCCGCTCAATGACGACGCGAACTGATCCATAAAGTCGCGCGTACGCGAATACAGGTGCGGCTGAAACACGGCGGCAATCTTCCCATAACCGCGCCCGCGGGCAGCCTCAAGCGTAGCGCTTATCTCGCCGGGATGGTGCGCGTAATCGTCAACGACAGTAACGCCGTCAACCGTGCCGATAACCTCAAAACGCCTCGCTACTCCCTGAAAACCGGAAACGCTCAATGACGCCGTCTCAAAATCAACGCCGATCTCACAGGCGGCAGCCAGCGCGGCCAGCGCATTCCTTACGTTATGCGTACCGGGAATCCCGATAGACACACACCCAAGCAATTTACCCGTGCGCGATATGTCAAATGACGTCCTGCCGTTTTCAACTTTTATGTTGACGGCGCGATAATCAGCACCCTCGTCAATACCATAGGTGATAACACTCCTGCGAATCCTCGGCAGCACACCGCGCACGCCATCATCATCAACACAGGCGATAACCGCCCCGTCAAACGGCACCAGATCGGTAAACCGCACAAAAGTATCCTTGATATCATCAATATCCCTGTAGCAGTCGAGATGATCGGCCTCGATATTGGTGATGACGGCGATAGACGGGTACATCGCCAGAAACGACCTGTCATACTCATCGGCCTCGGCGACTATAATGTTACCGCGGCCTACAATAGCGTGCGAACCGGCGCTTTTTAGCATCCCGCCTACAAGAACCGTCGGAGACAATTTCGCGTCAGTCAACGCAGTCCCCACAAGCGATGTTGTGGTAGTCTTTCCATGCGTTCCCGAAACACAAACGGTAAAGTTCGACCGCATGATGTCGCCGAGAACCTCCGCCCTTCTGATAACCGGAATGTTATTGTCAACCGCATACTTCCGCTCCGGGTTATCCTCTTTGACCGCGCTCGAATAAACAAGCAGGTCGGCGCCGGTTATCAAATCAGGCTCGTGGCCGTGCTGCACCTTTATCCCCAAATATCCCAAACGGCGCGTCGAATCAGATAAAGCCCGGTCGCTCCCCGTTACGGTATGCCCGCGCGAGAGCAAAACCTCGGCCAGCGGGCTCATACCCGCGCCGCCGATACCGACCATGTGGATTCTTTTTGAGAATTGTTTCATGGCACGGCTCCCCCGGCTTCCGCTTTACGCACCTTTTTTCTCCGCTCTATCTGGCTCGATATGTTGAAGAGAATTCCAAGGCTCCACATCGTAAACAGCAGGTTCGTCCCGCCGTAGCTCAAAAACGGCATAGGTACGCCCGTAGCCGGCGCAAGGCGCGTAACCACCGCCGCGTGGAAGAGCACGTATACGGCAATCATAAACGTCAGCCCAAACGCGATAAATCGGCCGGAGCGGTCGGGCGCTTTAAGGGAAATGCTGAAACCTTTGATAACGATAAGCGCAAACACCGTGAACAGCAGCATAATCCCCAAAAAGCCAAGTTCCTCGCCAAAGATCGAGAGCATATAATCGGTATGCGGCTCCGGCAGGTGGAACTCCTTTTGCATTCCACGGCCAAGCCCCACGCCGCCAAAACCGCCGTTGCCCAGCGCCGCTTCCGACTGCATGGGCTGATAATTGGCGCCCTGCAGATTCGCGGAGGGGTTAAGGAAATTTACAAAACGCTGAGCCTGATACCCGGCGCTTGCCGTGACGCTTTCCCATAAACCCTTCGCGGCGATGCCATCACCTGCGATATTTGCCGCCGCGATATGGCCACCGCTCCGCGGCCTGAATAAATAGAGCGCGCCCACAAGAGCGCTCATGCCGGTAAACAGCAGAATGTGCCTGAACTTCGCCCCGGCTACAAAAAGCATCGCAAGCGCTATGATAAAAATTATGGAGGTCGTCGAAAAAGCCTTCCCCGCAACCACAAGGCCGCAGATAAGCGCTATGCCGATGTACGGGATGAACGGGCGCAGCCTGCGCAAATCAAATTCCCAGGCCTTGCGCTTCTCCTTAGTAAACAGAGCGCGTACCTCGCGCGCAATCTCGCGCGTGAAATCGGAAACGGTGGCGCGGAATTTATCGAGCTTAAACCACTCCCTGTTACAGACATTCGCCAAAAACAGTATGAGCGCCACCCGCGCGAAATCGGAAACCTGAAAAAAGAGGCCGTCGGTAATCCTTATCCAGCGGTGCACACCCTTTATGGGCGGCATAACGATCACATACACCAGCAAACCAACCGCCACCATGAATATGAGGAACCAGTACCTGTTCAGTAAACGGTAGTTTATAAAAATAGAGATCAAAAAAACGGTCATGGCCAGAGATACAAGCTGCATCTGCCGCACTACAAACTGCTCCGGGCCGCCATTCCTGTCCAACACCACGGCGGATGTTGCGCTGTCCACCATAATGATGCTGGCGCCGAGCAGCAGCATTACCAGCACAAACAGCCCTATATCATACCTTCTGTTCTTAACAAGCACTCCCAGCACGCCAAATACGGATGTAAGGAAAACTATCAGGGCAACCGACACGGGCTTAAGCTGGCGCAGCAGAAAATGCTCCGGGCCGCTGTCTTTATCCAGCGCCACGGCGGAGGTAATGCTGCGCACGGTAACAATGCAGGCAAGAACCAGCAGCGCTACCGCCACAAACAGCCCGATATCGAATTTGCCTTTATTGTTAAGCACCCTCAACACGCCTTTCGTGACGCTAATTCGTTTACGGTTTCCCTGAACATCTCGCCCCTGTGCTCGAAGTTCTTGAACATATCGAAACTCGAACATCCGGGAGAGAAGACGACCCTGTCGCCGGCTGCCGCGAGATTAAACGCGGTGCTGACGGCATCTTCAAGAGTTACGGTCTTGTGGATGGGGGCTATCCCCTCCCACTGCGACGACATCCTGTCCTTCGCCTCGCCAAGCAGTACTATATTTTTGACGGTGCTGCGCAGCGAATTGCCTATAACCGAAAAATCGCACCCCTTGTCCTTGCCGCCGGCAATGAGCTGTACGCTCTTGGAACCGAAGGCGTTTACCGCGCACTCTATAGACTCGGCGGTAGTGGACTTGCTGTCGTTGTAAAATTTTATCCCGTTTATCTCTGTGACATACTCAAGCCTGTGCGGCAGGCCGGCAAAGTTACACAAACCGCGGGCGATACGCTCAGACATTGCTCCCCCCGCCAGCGCTATAGCGGCGGCGGCGCAGGCGTTTATATGATTATGCCGCCCGCTGATCTTCATCCGCATAACATCGTCCAATATCTCCCCGCAACTCCCGTTAAACTGATAATGTATGCTGTTACCGGAAAGGAAAACACAGTCTTTATTGTTACTGCACTGCGTTCCGAACATAATTATATTTGTCCTTTTAGAAAGTTCTTTGGCCCATGATGACAAACGGACGTCATCACTGTTCAACACCAGATACTCACTGCGCGTCAAATTATCAGCTATACGCAGTTTGGCATTGTAATACTCCTCCTCGCAGCTGTATCTATCCAAATGGTTTTTCATCAGGTTGATAACAGAGGCGACTTTCGGCTTAAACCGGTCAATGGTTTCCAGCTGGAAACTTGATACTTCGGCTACGACGACCGCGTTACCCGAAAGATTCGGAGTGACGCCGATCACCGGTGTTCCGATGTTGCCAACCAACGCTGTTTCAAAACCCGCGCCTGTCATGGCTGATGCCAGAAGCGACACCGTCGTGCTCTTGCCTGATGACCCGGTGACCGCGAGGAACGGAGCCTTTGACACCCTGAAGCCAAGCTCCATTTCGGACCATACGGGGATGCCCTTTGCCGATGCCCGTACCAACACGTCAAGGTCTGAACGTACGCCGGGCGAGAGAATTATCAGCTCGCACGACAAAACCTTATCGCTGTGCCGATCCGATTCGCTCTCAACGCCATCAACATCCAAACCGCTGCCGCGCAGTATCCCGTCAAGACGCTCACGTGAACAGGTGTCGCTTATAAAAACAGCGCTGCCGCGGGCGCGGAAGTACTGCGCCGCAGCCACGCCGCTTTTGGCGGCGCCGATTACGGCTACACGTCCCGGAGCTTTGCCGGCGATGTTGTCGAAGTCAATCCCCATCAATCAATACCCCTCAAACACTTTTTCAAGCCCAACGCCGCGGGACCCCTTTAAGAGGACGGTCTCGCCATCTTTCAATACCGAACGGCATACGTCAAGCGCGTCCGCTGAATTTTCCGCGATAAAAACCCTGTCGGGCGATATTCCCGCCTTGACCGCACCGTCCTTAACATACTGCGCGAACTTGCCGACCGCGATGATTTTTTGGACATCCGCTTTAACAAGTTCTTCACCCAGTTTCAGGTGGCACTTGCGTGTATACTGCTCAAGTTCATACATATCGCCGACAATCGCGGCCCTTTTGGTTTTCGCCGGCGTCACGTCCACAAGATACTTTATCGCGTTGCTCATTGAAGACGGATTGGCGTTATAGCAGTCTACAATGAACTTCACGCCTTTCTTCGATTCCAACATTCCGCGCAGTGATACGGGCTTGAGCGATGATATAGCCTTTTTGATGGCGGCATCGTCAACGCCGCACCTTTTGGCGATATATATGGCCGGCAGCGCGCAGTAGATGAAGTGGCGGCCCGGCATCGACAAAAAGTATTCCTCTCCGTCAACACAAAAACTAACGCCCTTCTCGCTGACATTGATCTTAGTGGCCCTTATATCGCACCCTGAAGATGTCCCAAACAGCACAGTCTTTAATTTGCGCTCAGCCGCGCCCTGCACCAGCCTACGGTCATCACCGTTAAGCAGCATAAACCCGTTCCGGCCCAGCCCTTCCGCTATCTCAAACTTGGCTTCCGCCGTATTCTCGATAGACCCGAACAGGCCAACGTGCGCGTAACCGATGTTTGTTATGACGGCGATATCCGGGCGGCAGATCTTTGTGAGCGGCCTGATCTCGCCGACATGGTTCGCACCCATCTCAAGAACAGCAACATACTCATCACCCTTAAACTTGAGGATGCTCTGGGGAACGCCGATATGATTATTCCAATTAGTGAAGGTTTCACCAATGGAGACATTTTTGCCGGAGATTTTTATGTTCTTGAGCAGCTCCGAAATAAAGCTGCGCGTAGTCGTCTTGCCGTTTGAGCCGGTAATGCCTACGGTCAGAAGCCCCATCTCTTTACGGTAACGGGCGGCCATTTTCTGTATTGCCTTTAAGGTGTCGCTAACGACAATACACTTTTTGTGATATTTCGCCGGTATCACCTTAATCCCCTTTTTATCAACAATCGCCGCAATCGCACCCTGCTTAAAGGCGGCCTCTGCGTAGTGGTGGCCGTCGTCGGTATCGCTGCGCAGGGCGATAAAGACATCCCCCTCGCCTACCTTGCGCGAATCGTTCCATACGATGTTGACTTTACTCTTGCGGCCAAGCGCCGACATATCGGATTTGCCGCCGCCCCACTCGATAAGCGAACCGACCGTAAGCTCGGTTTTGCTGCCGGCCTGACACTCATGCCCAAGTTTACTCTGCATTTTTCTCCACCATCTTCCTGTAAAGGTTAATAACCTCTTCCCTGTCGTCAAAGTGATAACGGGTCCCGCAAATCTCCTGATACGTCTCGTGCCCCTTGCCGGCTATGACCACGCAATCTCCCGGTTTCGCGCTGCGCAGCGCGCTATTTATGGCTTCCCTGCGGTCCGCTACCACCGTATACGGGAAATCAAGCGGCATACCCTTCACTATCTCGGCGATAATCGCGTCCGGCTTCTCGGAACGCGGATTGTCCGACGTTACGACCGCCATATCGCAATTTTGGGCTACGGCTTTCGCCATAAGCGGGCGCTTCGTCCTGTCTCTGTCGCCGCCGCACCCGAATACGCAAATCAGGCGCCCAGACGTTAAATCGGAGGACGTTTTCAAGATGTTGACAAGCGCGTCGGGCGTATGCGCGTAATCGACTATTACTGTGAACGGCGCGTCAATCTCCACCTTATCCATCCGCCCGGAAACTACTCGCGTCGCGGCAAGCGCGGCGGCAATTATTTCATGGCCGATGCCAAGAGAAAAAGCTCCGGCAATCATCGCCGTCATATTGTAGACGTTAAACGCTCCCCTCAATAAACTTGTGAAGCCGTATTCGCACCCGTCATAAACAATATCAACGGCAGTCCCGCTCCAGTCACACTTACTGCCGGCAATCCTTACATCGGCATCTTCTGCCCTGCCATACGTCAACACCCTGCACATCCCCTTCAACTCCCCGGCAAGCCTCCCGCCGTACTCATCATCAACATTTATAACCGCGCAGCCACGGCCTTTCAGGTAATCAACAAAAATCAATTTTTTAGCCTGATAATAGTTCTCCATCGACCCGTGGAAATCCAAATGGTCCTGAGTCAGATTAGTCCACACGGCAACATCAAACTCCATCCCGGCCACACGGTTAAGCGCGAGCGAGTGGGATGATACCTCCATTGAAATCGCCTTGGGCGTTACCTTCGCCTCGCTGATGAGTCTGAAGATATCGACAGACTCCGGCGTAGTATGCGTCGCGGCGACCCTTTCGCTGCCCAAACAGTTTTCTACCGTGCCAAACATCCACACGCGGTCCCCGCCCGCAAAACAATCAAGCAGGTATTTGAACAGATACGCCGTAGTAGTCTTCCCGTTGGTACCCGTAACACCAACCGTTGTCATCCCCGGCAAATCAATGCCCCAAAGCGCCTTGCCCAAAACGCCCGGCGCTGTCCTTATATCCTTAACCACCGCGCAAGGGGCCGATATCCCCTCCTGACGATTTTCCGAAATCACCGCAGCCGCGCCGCTCTTTATCGCCGGTTCGATAAACGTATCGCCGTGAGCCTTTATACCCGGAATAGCCACATAAACCGCCCCCGGCCTGACACAGCGGGAGTCGTAGACTACATCGCTGACAACCGGATTATCATCCCCGGCCCTCTCTACGACATTAAGTCCCGACGCGTTTAAGAGTTCGTTCAGGCGCATCATTTTTTCACCACCGTTCCATAAAGCGTACACACCGCCGACGACGCGGCCTTTTCTCCCGGCGCAATGCTTTGCCTTGTAACAAACCCGCTGCCCACCGCGTACACCGGAATGCCGCTGGCGTTAAACAGGTTGAACGCGTCGCGCATATCCTTGCCCACGCCGTTCGGCACGATCCGCGCCGCGCTGTCAGCCGTAAAATCCGTATACAGCACAACGCCGCCCCTCATAATGCTGCCGGCCGGCGGCGCCTGATGACGCACGATATCGCCGTCACCCGCGAACGTGTAGGTAAATTTCGCGGAGTCTAACCGCGCCGCCGCGCCGCGCCTTGTAAGCCCGCCAACCTCCGGAACAACCGTACGCCTGCTGCCGGCAATATTTCCGGTCGCCGTCGCCGGCTTGAGGTATTCGAGGTCGGGATGCGCTATAACCATCTCCATTATCCTTTTGAACGCCGGGGCGGCCGCCACGCCGCCGGTCTCACGGCCTGCCGGTTCGTCGAACACCACGCCGCATAAGAGTTCGGGAGCTTCCGCCGGAAGAAAACCGATGAACGACGACCAGTGCCTGTCGTCCGTATATGTTTTCGTATGACTGTCCCACTTGCGGCTCGTACCGGTTTTCCCCGCGACTCTTATACCGTCCATCCTTGCGCGCCCGGCGGTGCCTTCCCTGCTCTCCACCACATTTATCATCATATCGCGCAGATTAGCCGCGACCTCCGGCGGCATTACCGGGCGTACAGGCGACCTGGCCTCGGCGCTCTCTATAATTCTGCCCTCTTTGGTCTGAACCCTTTCGCTTATAACCGGCAGCAGCAGATCGCCGCCGTTCGCAACGCTCGCGTAGGCCCTCATCATCTGCAAAAGCGTTGCCATTACCTCGTAGCCCATAGCCCCTATCGCAGCTCTCGAACGGTTCCCCGACCACTTGTCAGGCGGGTGCAAAACCCCCGACTCCTCGCCGTAAAAACGCTCGTGCGTCTTGGCGCCAAAGCCGAACCTGTCGATATGGCGATAAAACTGCTCATTGGTGAACTTGTTTGCGACCTGAGCGAGAACCACATTGCATGACATGGCTATAGCCCTCTTGAACGTAATCTCCTGCCCGTGCGGCGGCCAGCACTTTATGGGCCTTTCGCCGGGGATCTCAAGCGTGCCGTTGCAGTCAAAAACGGTGGAGTCGGTAACCACCTTCTCCCGCAGCGCAATGGCGGCGGTGATGACCTTAAAGGTTGAGCCCACCTCGTAGGCAACGCTGACGCAGCTGTTCTTCATGTCATCCTCCGAGGGTGGCTTTGACACGTTGGGATTGAATGACGGTTCGTTGGCCATCGCCAGAATTTTTCCGGTATTCGGTTCCATCACAATCGCCATCGCTCCCTTTGCGTTAAGCTCCCTGACTCTTTGCCTTAGCACATGCTGGACTATCTCCTGCATATGCTGATCTATGGTCAAATAAACATCATTCCCGTCCTGCGGCTCCTCGTTCAGCAAGCCGATCGTCTTGTACGCTCTCTGCCTGCCGTCTTTGCCGATCACCCTCAAACCGTCCACTCCGAGAAGGTGGTGGTCAAACGTGTACTCTATGCCGCTGCGCCCCAAACCTCCGGTACCTACGAACCCGATAAGGTTGCCCGCCAAATCCTCTTTCGGGTACTTGCGGCGCATAACCAGATCACCGTCCGAAGTCCGGCGCGGAACGCTGGTCGTAAACGAGCGCCCCTTGCGGTCGTATATATCTCCGCGCTTCGCGCCGATCTTTCTCTCCTGCTCAACCCGTTTCCTTATCACTTCCGCGTGCCTTTTCCCGTCTACAAGCTGTATCTTGACAAGCCTTGCCACCACAACCGAGAGAAACAAAGCCAGTACAAGTGAAACAATAACCAACCTCGCCCCGTACTGCCCTTCCATCAGTTTTCCCAAAAAAACCGCCCGCGCTGCAAAAGAAGACGCCTGCTTCGTTTTCTTCCGGGCCACTTTCAATTTTCCCCGTAAAAAAACTGCATAAAACGCGCAAACAACCCACCGTTCGCCCCCGACGGCCGCTCCGCGTCAAGCATTATAAACTCCTGCTGCCTCGGTTTCACGTATTTAAGCTCCCGCGCCATCGCTATGTTCTCCACGCGCTCCAACTTCTCCAGCTGCTTGCGTATGGAGTCCTGCTTCTGGCGGTCGCTCTTCAAAATATCGAGCATCGACTCCTTAGCCTGAATCTGCCTCTCGGTGTGCTTTACGTACCTGCTCGTTTGAACCGAGCAGAACGCCACCACGAACACGCACAGGGCAATGAACATATAGCGCGGCCAGCGGTCCGGCCTGCGCCTCGCGTCGCGCACACGCGCAGAGCTATCCGAGCCGTATATATCCCCGGCCCTCTTATCCGATGCCGTAACGTTCGTTGGAATATTATTCACAGGCACACCCCCGTACGTACAGCGACACGCAAGCGGGCGCTGCGGGCGCGCGGATTGCGCGATATCTCGCTATCAGACGCCGTTACCGCTTTCCTGTTTACGCGCCTTAAAAGAACCTGCTTGCCGCAAACGCAAACGGGCTGACGGGGCGGGCAGACGCACGCCTCTTCAGCCTTTCTGAAAAATTCTTTAACCATCCTGTCTTCAAGCGAGTGGTAGGAGATTACGGCAAGCCGGCCGCCTTCGGCCAAATATTTTACAGACTTGTCGAGGAACGTCCGCAGTTCATCCAGTTCGCCGTTCACGGCTATGCGCAGCGCCTGAAACAGCTTGGCGAGCGCCTGAATGTCCACGCGCGGGCCGTACTCGCGCGCAATGCAAGCTTTCAGGCCGGCGGACGTAAGGATTTTTTCGTGCTTCATATAACCTTTGATGGCTCCCGCCATCCGTTGTGAATTTCTGATCTCGCCGTACTCTTTGAGCACACGGGCGAGCTCGTTCTCACCGCACTCTTCCAGAAACCGCGCCGCCGTTATACCGCCGCACTGATCCATTCTCATGTCAAGGGGAGAGTCTTCCATATACCTGAACCCCCGCTCCGGAACGTCAATCTGCCGCGACGATACACCAAGATCAACGAACAGCCCATGAACTTTCTCTATATCATGCTTTCTCAACACAGAATCGAACTCCGAAAACCGCGCCTGCTCAAGAACCACCTCCGCGCCTATACCGTCAAACCCGGCACGCCGCGCGTTGTCCAAAGCCTCCCGATCCCTGTCGATTCCTATTAATACCGTCCTTTTTGATAATTCAGCAATGTCCGATGGCGCCTCCCGCACGGGTGGCCCACCCTCTCCCGCTATTGCCGCCGCAATCGCCCTGAAATGCCCGCCGCCGCCCAATGTGCCGTCGACATAAACACCGGCGCCGGCTACGAAAAGTTCCAATACCTCATTCAAAAGTACCGGAACGTGATACCCTGAACCGCTCACAGCCCCCCAAGCTCCGCCCCGACCGCGTAAAACGCCTCAGCAAAAGGTGTCGGATCACCCTTGCCGCCCGAAGCAAGGTACTCTTCGTGTTTCGCCCCGTCCCACAGCTTTATATGGGATATATTGCCCACCAATTTCACCTCTTTTGTTATCCCTGCGTCTTTAATAAGGTCCGGAGCAAGCATGATACGCCCCTGAACATCAAGCGTGGCTTCGGTCAGGCTGCTGAAAATCGTCTCCTTGAACCAGTTATTCTTGATAGATTCGGGGAGCGCGACCAGTTTGGACTCGAATTTATCCCAAACGTCCTTGGGATAAGCCCTCAAACACCCTTCAGGGGCGCATACGACAATAAAAGTCTCCTCAGCCTCGGGAGAGAGAGCCTTCCGGAACTTCGCCGGAATGTTCACCCGCCCCTTGGCGTCGAGTTGACTGCCGTAATTGCCGCGAAAAGTTGCCATAACGCTCCTTAAATTCCACACAATTCAACACAATTCCACACTTTTATGTCCTGACACTACTAAATAATACCATTTCGGGACACAATTATGCAAAAAAAAAATGATTTTTTTTAGCCAAAACATAAAAATGTCGAAATTTTGATGTTTTTGGCGGTTTGGGAGAGGCCCGGCGGCGGTGGAAACCGTGCGGCCGGGCGCGGCGGGGAGAAATCCGCCCTGCCCCGCAATTCGGCGAAAGGGGGTGCGCCTGCGGGCTGCGCGGCACAAATAAGCGCCAAAACACCCAAAAAAACTATAAAATAAAGATATCTCTTGACACGTAGTAGTATTATATGGTATATTATTAATAGGATAACCGGCATTAACTTCATATAATATAAACTCTAACAAAGAAAGGGATCGATCTCCATGAGCCGATCTTCTTGTAACAAAAATGCAGGTGCCGTCAAAGGCAAATTACTTTTGGGCGCGGCCGTCGCCGCCCTCTGCGCGATGACGCTGTTCGTTGTCTGCGGAGGCGATGACAAAAACAGTCCCAGCGGCCCCACCACATACACGCTGGCGGCCAGCGCCAGCCCTTCGAACAGCGGCAGCGTGTCCCGTAATCCCGACAAGGCAACCTATAACGCCGGCGAAGTGGTCACCGTAACGGCCACAGCGTTCTCCGGCTACACGTTCCTCAACTGGGCGGGGGCGGTAGCAAATCCCACAGCCGCGACCACAACGGTCACAGTAAACGGGAATATGGCTGTCACAGCCAACTTCTCGTCGACGACAGGCGGCAATGACCCCTGCGCCGGCGGCCCGACTGCGGCCTGCTGTGCGGTCAATTCGAGCTATCCGGGATGCGGTACCGGCACCGGAGCGAAATACTGCCGTTGGGACGGAGACCCCACAAATTGCTGGGAGATAGGCACCCAGTGGTCTGACGAGAATACCGCTACAGAGGCGGCCTGCATAGCGGCTTACGGCGAAGTAGTCACAAATTGCAACACCGCGTCCACCTTACAGTACTGCGACTGGGGCGCTGGCGGCTGCTATGCGATAACCAACCCCAACTCACCGGCCGATCCGCCGAACAGCCACCTGACAAACCTCCAGAATTGCCAGAACAACGGCAGGGNGGTCCCAAACTGCGACAACTGGACCCCGCCCACTACTGTGCGGTACTGCTATTGGGGCGTCGGTAACTGCCAGTCGTTCGACCCTACCGCTGCGCACTCTAACAACGGGGTTCCGTCTGGCCTTACGATGCTTGAGGCTTGCACAAATTTTGGCCAGTTAGTCCCCGAAAATCAGACTTGCTCTACCTTCACCCCCAACACCGTTGTATATTGCGACTGGGGCGGTGGCGAGTGCTGGCCGCAGCACGATGGCGGCGACAACTGCAGAGCAACCTATGGCACCGTCGTTTCGTCCTGCCCGTAACAGGCATTACGTTACGATGTAAATAAACGGGCGGNCGAAAGGCCGCCCTTCTTATTTTGAGCCAAGCAATAATCCTCACGCAAGCAGCCATACCGGGCGGCGGCCTTTTGGCGCAAATCTTTGAAATTAACGGCTATACCATTCCAGCCGCATATTATTTTATAAGGACAGGGGCTTAAGGAGGGCGTTATGCCTAAAAGAGGTTTTGTTATCTGCGCGGTTTTGCTGGCCGTGGCTTTTGCGAGCGCTCAGAAACCGGGTCTTTTCGCTTCATTTATCGGCTACGACGGGGAGGCTGCCCTTTTCAGCTCGTCTGTAAGGGATTCTCTCCGTTCCCGCGGCTATTTTTACCCTAATGGCGAGATATACAGATATGCCGGCGGGCGTTTGACCAAAACGGACGTGTATTCCCCGAAAAACGGCGAATGGGTTTTGGTACGGGACGGCGTTTATGTCTTTGCTTATCAGGACACTATTGCGCATACGATAAACTTCCAATTCCTGCGGGGCGGCCGGGAACTTTTTTTTGAACAGCCCATCGGGAAAGACAACACACACGGGTACAATGTGGCTATGAACGATGAGGATTTTTTTGTTATTGCCAAAATCCGTGATGAGTACACCGGCAATGCCGACGACAATGTCAGCATGATGTTGAGGATAAAATACCGCGCTCATGCAAAAATCGACACTATTATGATTGACGGTTACTGCCAAACCCTGCTTGAAGCCACCAATACCCATTTGTACTATGTCTCTTATCCCTACGACAAAAGCCACGAAGACGACAATTATGAGTATGGAACCGTATACCGAATGGATCTCAGCGACGGCAGCATAGACGTGGTAGTGGACGATGTCTGGATTATGGATAACACAACCACGATTGTCCCGCATCTGAATTTAGTTTTTGACGACGGCACCCTTGTGGACTACAGGGAAAATACCAAAGCCCGTTCACAGCGTATTAACGACATTGTTACGGTTTTCTTTTCGTATGAGCATAACGCGTTTATAAGTTACGGATATTCATCGGATGTCGGCAATTGGGAGTGTTTCCCACTCGGCCCCCACGGGAAAATGCCCTCCGAATTTCGCAGCGCCCTGTGCAGCGGGGCCGACATTTCGTGGTACAGCGGCAATGCGGACACGTTTACCATAAATACCGGCAAGGAGCTGGCGGGATTCGCGAAGCTGGTAAATGACAATTCCGAGCGGTTCAAGGGTAAAACCATAATGCTCGGACGCGACATAACAATCAACGACACGGCTGACTGGCGGAGCTGGGCAAACAACCCGCCCGCGCACAGCTGGACGCCGATAGGCATCGAAGCCCATCAGTTCTACGGTACGTTTGACGGCAACGGCCATACGATAAGCGGGCTTTATATCAGCAGCACAGATAAAGGTCAGGGCCTGTTTGGATTTATAACCAACTACGGGACAATAACGAGGCTCAACATAACCGCGTCGTACGTAAAGGGCGCAAATTATACCGGTATACTTGCCGGGATCAATTACGGCGTGATTACGGAGTGCAATACCGCTGGCGTTGTTATCGGGCAAGACATCGCAGGCGGGCTTGTGGGGCTTAACTGCAGACTGGTAAGCGGCTGCCACGCGTCCGGAAGCGTTACGGGCGACACAGAGGTTGGCGGGCTTATTGGCCGCATCGACCTCGGATCGGCGGCGGCCGGCAACTCTTCATCGGCCGCCGTATCCGGCGACGATATTGCCGGCGGGCTTATAGGGGCCGCTCTGGCCGGATCGGTGGCCGGCAATTTTTCCACAGGTAAAGTAACCGCGAAAACAAACGCCGGCGGATTTATGGGGCATATGTACAACGGCATTATGCGAAACAATTACTACGATATGGAAACAAGCGGGCAGAGCGACACAGGCAAAGGCGCGGGCAAAACCACAGCCGGGATGCAGAGCAAAAAAACCGTTGACAGCCTGAACCTCATCGCCGGAGTTTTATCCGCAAACGCCTGGGTTCACTCAGACGGCAAATATCCCGCGCGAAGCGGCAAAACCGCCAATGCCGTAGACGCGGCCCGCTACTTTGCAAGCGGGAGGGGAACAGAGAGACATCCATACATAATCAACACCAAAGAGTATCTGGAAAACCTCGCGATGCTCGTAAACATCGGCGTGAGCTTTGAAGGCAGGTACATTAAACTCGGCCAGGCCATTGCGCTCAACGATACCGCGAACTGGCAAAATTGGCCGGACGAGCCGCCCATCTACAACTGGACGCCGATAGGGATAAGCCCCGCCAACTCGTTTGGAGGGACCTTCGACGGCGGCGGCTATACCGTAAGCGGAATTTATTACATATCGCTTATTAAAAGCGGCGTCGGGCTGTTCGCCGTTACATCTAATGCCGCGACTATAAAAAATCTCGGCGTTACCGCATCGTACATCAGGGGCGACGGAAGCGTCGGCGGCCTTGTGGGATTTAACCGCGGGAGGATAATCAACTGCTACGCCTCCGTCAACGCGGAAGGCGTGAATGGCGTAGGCGGGCTTGTGGGCTACAACCCCGGCGGCAAGATAATAGGGTGCTACTCAACCGGCACGGTAAAGGGCAGAGAGAGCATAGGCGGCCTCATAGGATGCTGCACTGAAGACGCCATAATAAGCGACAGCTACTCAAGGGCCGCGGCAACCGGCGATACCGCCATCGGCGGATTGACGGGGAGCAGCTACAAAGAAACCATTATGAATAATTGCTACGCAGCCGGCAAGGTAACAGGCAAAGTCGAAACAGGCGGGCTTGCGGGGTGGAACGGCCCCAAATGCAAGGCACGCAACAGCTTCTTCGACAGCACGGCAAACGGCGTAAACAACAAGGGCATTGACGGCCAATACGGCAGGTCCACAGCGCAGATGAAGAAAAAGGAAACCTATGTCGGATGGGACTTCCGCAGCATATGGGGCATAAACAGAACGGTCAATAACGGCTATCCGTACCTCACCGGAAAGATTGACGCAGCAGCCATCCGCGCGGCCCTTGAACCTGTAATGGAAAATGCCGGCAGCCCGTGCCCTGAATCCGCGCCGTGCAACAAATCATCCGGCAGACCGAAAGGAAAATAACCGCGATGAAACGACCGGCGGCAGCTTTCACACCGGCAGTATGCCTCGCCCTAATCATCCTCGCGGCTCTGGCCGGCTGCGGCGGCAAGGCAGCCAGAGCGCGTTCCGAAAACGCCGCGGGGNATTACAACCGCGGCCTTGCGCATTATGAAAAAGGCAGCTATGATTTGGCTATAGCGGATTTCGACAGGGCGATAACAGCAAACCCCAATAATGCCGACGCGTATATGAAACGCGGCCGCTCGCATTTTATCAGGGGCAGCTATAACATGGCCATAGATGATTACAGCCGGGCGATAAAGATAAATCCGGGCAGCGCCCAAGCGTACAGGGACCGGGGGGCCGCGTATCTGGGCAAGGGCAGTTCAGATCAGGCTATAGAAGACTTTAGCCAGGCCATTAAGATAAATCCCAATAACGCCGACACGTATATCGCCCGCAGCACAGCCTGTATTTCAAAAGGCGATTTGGATACGGCTGCCGCAGACCTGAAAGCCGCTGCGCGAATTAACCCAGACCATCCGCAGATTGATATTCTGAAAGCCGCGATTGAAGACGCCCGTAAAGAGACCGGGCGACCGTGATAATGGCGCGGACGGGTACAGTTTTAAGGCGAGTGCGCAAGCCTGAACCCTAAATTAACCGTCCGGTAATCCGGCTTCGCGAAATTTCTCATCGATATCCTGCAGTGCTGCTCGCCGGAGTTAAACGCGCACCCTCGGTACACGCGGTCGGTGCCGCCGCGCGGGCCGCGGGGATTATTGATCTGGCCGGTGCTGTAATAATCTCTGTCGTACCAGTCGTTCACCCACTCCCAAACGTTACCAATCATATCATACAGACCAAGCTCATTTGGCTCCCTGCCGCCAACAGGCATCGTCCGGCCGCCGCTGTTGTACTCGTACCACGCGACATCGGCAAGGAACCGCTGACCGAAAAAGGGCTGGCCCGATGCTTTGGCCCCGCCCAGCGCCGCGTACTCCCACTCCGCCTCGGTTGGCAAACGGTACTTCTTGCCCGTCATGGCGTTGAGCCGCCTGATAAATTCATGAACCTCATTCCAGCTGACCTGCTCGACGGGCAGAGAGTCATTCCCATGAAAGTGGGATGGGTTGATGCCCATGACAGACGCCCACTGTAACTGTGTTACAGGGGTGCGGCTAATCAGGAAATGCTTGAGCTTAATCTCGTGCCGGGGCCGCTCATCAATCAGACAGCCCGCGCCGTCAAGATTGGGGCAGCCGCGGCGAATCTTGCCGCCCTGAATGAAGACCATGTCGATTGCGGGCTTGACAATGGGATAAATTTTTGGCGGCGGAGGCGGCGCCTGAACCCTTTTGACCGGCGCGGGGGCAGCAACGGTATCAACAACCGCGACGGAGTCAACAACGGCGGCTTTCGCGGCGGCGGATGTATCAACGGCGGCAGTATCAACAACGGCGGCTTTCGCGGCGGCTGACGTGTCGATAACGGCAGTATCAACAGCAGCGGCTTTCTTCACGGTGGATGTGTCGACATCTACAACTTTCTTCGCGGCGGTATCAGCGGCAACAATCTTCTTTACTGCGGAAGTGTCAACGGCAGCAGCCTTTTTGGTGGCGGATGTGTCGATGACAGCAACTTTCTTCGCGGCGGCGGTATCAACGACAACGGCCTTCTTAGCGGATGATGTGTCGACAACAGCAGCCTTCTTCGCGGCCGATTTACCGGTAGTCGCAGCCCTCACGGCTGATTTCCTTGTGGCGGAAGAAGTGTCTATGACCGGAATGATACCAGCGGCAGTCTCCTTCCCGTACGATTTGTCAACGACCGAACCAACAGCGGCAATCGATGCCGCCGACAACAGCAACAACAACAGTATTGTCCTCACAGTGCCCCTTCTGCCCGCCCCAGATCTTCAACCACGCACTCCGTCGTCCCATCAGGCAAGTCCTTAACAGCAACCCCAGCGCCAGCGAACCGGTCTCGTATCAAATCAGCGGTCTTGAAATCTTTGGCCGCCCTGGACTTCTTGCGCAGCACGGCCTTTTCGATGATAGTGTTCTTTAATGTTGGTGATATGTTTCCGTTTACCGACAAAAATATTTTATAGCCATCGACCTCCTCGGTAATCTCAGTACGGCGATTCTCCGCCGGTTTCATAAGGTCGAGGCCCAGCACCTTGTCGGCCTCTTCGGCAAGAGCCAGCTTTTCTCCGTCTGTCAACTTGTTGTCCCGCAGGCCCTCCCAAAGCGCCGCCATCGCCCGCGGCATGTTCAGGTCGTCGCACAGGGCGTCCATAAACGGACCCGAAATTTCGGCGAGGCGNCCTTTGTCTACACCGGCGCGGCCTGACCCATCTGACAATGTTGATATTATCCTGCGCAGATTTGTCAGCCCCTGCTCCGCCGACGCCGCGCCCTCAAACGAAAAAGTCAGCGGGGAGCGGTAGTGCGCGGTGTAGCAGAACATCCTGTAGCCTAAAGGGGATACCCCCTTATCCCTTAACGTATCCAATGTAACAAAATTCCCGCCCGACTTCGCCATTTTCCCCTTGTCAAGCACCAAAAACTCGCCGTGCAGCCAGAAGTTGGCGAATTTCTCCCCCGTCGCCGCCTCGGTCTGCGCGATCTCGTTGGTATGGTGGACGCGTATGTGGTCCATGCCGCCGCAGTGGATATCTACAGGCTGCGGCAGGNGCGCCAGAGACATCGCGCTGCACTCGATATGCCACCCCGGGAACCCTGTCCCCCACGGGCTCTCCCACTCCATCTGGCGCTTCGCGTCTTTCGGCGAGAATTTCCACAGAGCGAAATCCGTAACGTTACGCTTGTCCCCCATGTCAACCCGCTCGCCCGCGCGCAAAGTTTCGGGATCAATACGCGCAAAATCGCAGTACGTGGGGAATTTCGCGGTATCAAAATATATTCCGTCACCGGTACGGTAAGTAAAGCCTTTTTCTTCGAGGGATTTTACAATGCCGATCATCTGCGGAATATAATCGGTCGCCTTCGGCCATACGTCCGGCTGCAATATATTCAGCGATGATATGTCCGCCATAAATTTTTCGGTATAGAACTTCGCTATGTCCCACACGCTCTTGCCCTCGCGCGCGGCGCCGGTCTCCATCTTGTCCTCGCCCGTATCGGCATCGGATACAAGGTGCCCGACATCAGTAATGTTGACGATATGCTTTACATCGTACCCGCAGGCGATTAACGCGCGTTTCAGAACATCCTCAAATATATAAGTACGCAGATTGCCTATATGCGCGTAGTTGTATACGGTCGGGCCGCAGCAGTACATACCGACCCGCTCGTGCTGCGGGACGAACTTTTCCTTGCGGGCTGTCGCGGTGTTGTAGAGGTTTATGTGTTTTCTCATAGTTGGCATCTTCCCGGCTGCTAAAACTTCATCTGCACAGCGCCGGCCCCCGAAACGATATTACCGATAACGACAGGGTCGAACTCCGCTATCCCGCCATCCTTCAGCACCGTATCAACATTCTCAGGCGATACGGCCAAAGTCATCCCGATACCCATATTAAACGTGCGGTACATCTCCGAATCCTCAACATTCCCCGTGCGCTGCAGATATTGAAATATAGGCAGGGGCGTCCATGATTTCGCGTTGATCACCGCGTCACAGTTGGATGGGAGGATTCTGTTGACATTATCCGGAAATCCGCCACCGGTTATATGCGCGCATCCCTTAATTATCCCCCTGTCCATGAGCGGCAATAACTTTGCATAAGAGCGATGAGGCTCAAGCAGCGCCTGCCCAAACGTCTTGCCGTCTTCAAAGGCATCCGAATACCTCTTTTTGCCGACCTCGGTGATGATCTTCCGCGCAAGGCTGAATCCGTTAGTATGCAACCCGGCAGACTTCAGCCCGATCACCGCGTCCCCGGCCGTTATCGATGCCCCGTCAATAATCCTGCATTTATCCACTACCCCGACAATCGTACCCACCAAATCAAACTCGCCCGCGCCGTATATATCCGGCATCTCGGCAGTCTCCCCGCCAATCAGCACGCAGCCGCTGTCCCGGCAAGCCCGCGCCAGACCCTCAACAATCTGCAACGCGATCTCAGGCACTAATTTACCAATCCCAATATAATCCAGAAAAAACAGCGGCTTCGCCCCCATCACCAGAATATCATCCACACAATGGTTGACAATGTCCATCCCGACTGTATTATATACTTTGGAATCGAAAGCAACCTTGACCTTGGTCCCCACGCTGTCTGTTGACGACACCAGCACCGGAGCATCCATACTCTTGAGGTGTGATATGTCGAACATCCCGCCGAACTGGCCGAATGAGCCAGCTACGCTCGCATTGTAGGTAGACGAGACGAGCTCGCCTATGCGGCCCTTGACGGCATTCCAGGTGTCTATGCTGACCCCGGCGGATGCGTATGTTAGCGGTGCGGCCATAATGCCCCTTTGCAGTTTCTTGTTGACGTACCGGATAATAACGAATCCATAAAATAGTTTACGCGCTGCGAAAAAGCAAATGTTCGCAGACATTGGCGCCAAAGATATCAACAAAAAGATACGGGACAGCGACCGTCTTTGCGGCCCCGCCCCGTATTAACACCAGTTAAAACCCTTCTAAACCGCGTTTATCAGCGTACACCGACCTTGAGCGTTACCCTCTCCCGCTTCCCGTCGGACGCCGTCACCGTGCCCCTGACCAGGTAGGTACCCTCGGCTACCGCCCTGCCCTTAGAGTCGGCCAGGTCCCACGACCCTACCACGCGCCTGGATTCGCCGCCCTTGTCGCTGATATTGATCTTCCTGACGAGGTTGCCGGAGGCGTCGAACACCGACAGCGTCCCGCTAACCGCCCTGCCCGTCCTGAAGAAGTTGACCGTTGAGCGCTTAATGACCGGGTTCGGGCCGGCCGCGAACTCGCCCGCCGTTACGACTATGGGCGCGATGACCGCCGTCTCTATACCACCGGAGGGCGGTATAACGCGGTCGGACTCAAGCACGGCCACTTTTATTTTCTCGAACCGCGCCGTAACGTTCATGTCGGCCTCTGGAGTGTCTGTTCGGGTTTCCGTAGACACATTGTCGCTCCAACCCTTAAATTCATAGCCTTCGTCGGGAACCGCCTTAACCTCCGGGCCGGCGGCGCCCTTCTCTACCATGCGGGTGAAAGCGGGAGACGTCTCCGTGCCTATCTGTATACTGCCCCCCATATCCGCCATATAGGTGATGGTGAAAAAGTCATCGGGATCGATCCCGTCTTTCCGGAACAGGGCGATGATCTGGACATCCTCCGCCTTTATGATATCGGCGCGAGTCGCTTCGGTCACATCATCACTCCATCTCAAAAAGATGTAACCTTCATCGGGGACGGCAGTTATGGAAACGAGATCGTCCTCGTCCCCGCCAAAACCTTCCGGGCCCGTGATGACATACACGCTCCTGATATCCGGTACGCACGGTTCACATTCTGCCTCTTCAGGGCAAGGCGGGCAATCCCCGCCAATCCGCAGATTTCCGCCATCACTCGCCTTGTAGGTGATGGTGAACGAATCGACGACCACTACATCAAGCGCGAACTCCGCAGTTAACGTCACGCTCTTCGCCACCCCAGCCTTATCGCTGCGGGACGCCGTGAGGACGTTATCGCTCCACTTAAGGAATTTGTAGCCGTTGTCCGGCACGGCAGTAATTTGGGGCAGTTCGGTCTCCGGCTCCACCTCGTACTTGAACTCCGTCTTCAGCTCGGGTTCCCCGCCTTCGGCCTCATCATCAAAAACAACCTTCGCCATCAGCTTGCCGCCGGTCCCGGCTTTGTAGGTAACGGTGACCAGTTCTGGGATATCGTCTTCGGAAATAAACTCCGCAGTAAACGTCATGTCGGCCGTGGCGATATCCGTACGCACCGCCGTTTGGACATCATCATCCCACTTGCTGAACACCATGCCTATGGGCGGGACGGCCTCAACCTTAGGGCCGGGCTTGCCCGATTCCACCTCTTGAGAGTAAGTCACCAGTATCGTAGTAGCGTCATTGATCTTCACTCCGCCGCCAGCGGTAGCCGATTTGTAGGTTAGCGTGAAGATTGTGACTTCCGGCGGGGTAATCAAATGTTTCGAGCCGAGGAAATAGACGTTGTCGACCTGTATTGCGCCCATATCGCCGCTACCGGCACCCTTATATGAGATCTGCAGCTTTGCAAGGCCCTGAGTAATGAGGGTACGGCTGGCCGTTACCCAATCCGGCAGGGCGAACTGGCTGTAGCTGATGTTCGCCGCACGCCACTGGCCGCCGGTGCCCGGGAGCTTTACGAAAAAATCCTGACCGTCGGGATTGAGTACGCTGTGGTTGTCGTAAAGTTCTACGGTAATGGGGGCGACGCCGTCGGTCTTGTACTCGAAGTATATGCCGGTAAACCTGCTCCCGTCAAAATAGGCCGCCGAGGCTGCCGGTTTGGTTGCATCGTACAAATTGGTGCCTATGCCGGCAAACGGGGCAACCGTTTCGGTGCCGTTCAAATAAGGCTCCCCAAGGGTGATGTCTGAGGATATGGCCTTGCCCTGCCCTGCCACCCTGATGTTATCGACCGGCGTAGCCGTTCCGGCAACAGAAGTGCCGCCGGGCTGGTCGTCGTAGGCGTACCAGTAGTACATCAACTCATTCCGCAACGGTGTGGCGATATTGTTGAAATCGGAAAGGAGCGCGGCAGTAGCGGTTTCAGGGTTTATGAATGTGGTCGACACGCAAGTCGCGCAAACATCGGTGTCAGGTATATCGAACGTGCCGACAAACTTGATGTCGTCGACCGCAAGCGTGCCGGAGGTAACCGCGGCGTTTTCGCCCGCCTTTATGGACCACGATACCTTGACCGCGTTGGCCGGCTTGAACGTAAACGCTTTGCCCCAGAATGCTTCCTGCTCAAGGTCGCCGGCTTTCGCGCCGGTCTTGCCTGTCTCGCCGAAGTTGGCAGTATTGATATCTTCCCCCTCCTTCCCCGCGGCCACTGCCACCACCGGGGTTAATGCTACCGAGTATAATTTCCACTGGTTATTGTCGGCAGCGGCAACCTCAAACTGCTTGCTGTAGGCGTTGGAGTTGGCGGAAGTGTTCTCAAGGGTCTCGACCCTGAAATAAAACTTCAGGCCAGCCGGCCCTTTGGCATAAAACGAGATATGCGTAACCCCGCCGAAATCGGCGCCTATACCGGTGGTACTGCCGTCAGCCACCAGATTGGTCCCCATACCGATAGACGGTTCACCGGTCCCCGAATTTAGGCCGGTAAACGTAATACCCGCCGCGTAGCTGCTACCGCCGTAACCGCCCTCCATAGGCGAAAAGGTAGTGGTGGGCGGATAAGTTATCACCGAAGACGAGGAGGNGTACCCATGAGCAAAAGTATACCAATAATACCCCAGACGGTTCTTCCCATTCCCGTCATCAAGGTCGTCCAGCACAAACTGCGCGGACGCTGAAACAGAAATCACCAGGATCATCGCAAATCCCGGAGCCAACCGCCTGAAAACAGACTTAAACATCGGCATACTCCTTTATATAAGGTGACTGGATTGTGTACTACATTACGCGCCACATGCAGACAATATTCTATAATATAAGCAATTTTGTAAAAAAAGGCAAGAACTTTGACGAAAACAGACAAAAAAAATTGCTTAACGAGCGGCACGCAGAGTACGCCGTCGTATAAAAATCAACAACTTACAGCTTTGGTAAGATAAACGCGGAAAGGCNCCGCCGTATTCAGTATTCAGCGGCGGCCCCACGAAAACATCAGGCGCCGGCGCCGGAATCAGACCTAATCCTCCTCGTCCCCGTCAATGTTGATAACCGTGTACTGCTCCGCGGTGAGGCTGTCGTCAAAGATCTCGTAGATCTCCTCCATCTCGTCGTCTGACTCCTCGTCAACGGCAGCAAACTCCAAATACGGCTGAATTTCACGGCCATTCACAATGAAATACGGCGTAAGAGCCCCTTCCTCGCCAATAGACTCCTTAATTTCAACACCGTCGGGCAAATCAAAAATTGAGGTTACAGTAATTGCGACTTTCATGGTTCGCTCTCCTTAAGTTTAGAATGTTTTTTATAGATGTTATACAATATACTATTTTTCCAATGCAGGATGTAAATAAATTATTTATCAATGTTACTCGTGGCGAACGCCGTTAAACGCGGCGCGCCGGAAAGCATATCTGGGAACAATGATACCAAAACTGTTCGCTTTCGATCTAGACGGCACGCTGCTCGACTCCGGCAAGCGCATGAGGCAGGCCAACATAGACGCGATAAGGGAGATGCGTGCACGCGGCGCCGTGATCGCCCTGTCGTCGGGCCGGATGGGAGCGGGGGTGCGCCGGTACGCCAGGGAGCTTGGCGTCGACCCCGCGCTCGTCATACTCAACGGGGCGGAAGTATACACAGGCTCGGCGGAGGGCGCGGAACGGATAAGGTACGCACCGCTAAATCCCGCACACGCCAGATTTTTGACAGATTACGGGATCGACAAGCCGGTAGCTGTCAATTTCTACTACGAGGACAAACTGTATACCGTCAAAACGGGCGTAAATTCCGAGTGGATGAGCCTGTATCATCAGGAAACCGGCATTAATTATAATTGTATAGGCAGTTTCGCCGAGATGGATGGCGTACCACCGTCAAAAATCATCTTCGTAGGCGCCCCGTCGTACATCGACGAGCAGGAAAAGGCTTTCCGCGAGCGGTGGGACGACAAAACCGTCTACGTCTGCCGGTCGTGGGACCACTACCTCGAATTCATGAATCCCCAGGCAAACAAGGGGCTGGGGCTCGCGGCGCTGTGCCGCGCCCTCGGCATCGACCCGGCGGACGCCGCCGCCTACGGTGACGCCGAGAACGACATACCCATGCTGCAGGCGGCAGGGCACGGCACGGCAATGCGCAACTCCACCGAAAAGGTCAGGGCGGCCGCCAAACGGGTAACTGAGCAGACGAACGAGGAGGATTGGGCCGCTACAGAGTGGAAAGCGTATCTTTCGCGCAGTTTATGACAAAATCCAACGGCTCGCCCCACAATTCATAGTACAGCGGCAGCCTCACAAGGCAGTCGGCGTAGCGGTTTGTGTTGGGGAGCGCCCTGCCGTCGTGCTTATCCTTATAATATGGGCTGTCGTGGAGCGGCAGGNAGTGGAAAACCGGCGAGCACCCCTTCACCTTCATCGCGGCGATAAACGCGCTGCGCACGGCTATAGAGCCGAACACCATATAGAACATGCTGCCGTTGTTGGACGCATATCCGGGGACGACGGGCAGATTGACCGCTCCCCTTTCCTGATACGGCGCCAGAGCGTCGTAATACTTTTTCCATATATCANCCCGCCGCGCCTGTATATCTTTAATATGCTCCAACTGCCCATACAAATATGCCGCGTTGATCTCCGACGGCAGGAACGACGACCCGGTGTCTACCCAGCTGTACTTGTTGACCTCGCCCCTGAAGAACTCCGCGCGGTTGGTCCCCTTCTCCCAGATGATCTCGGCCCGCCGTACAAACCGCTCGTCGTTGACGAGAAGCGCCCCGCCCTCGCCGCAGTGGATGGTCTTGGTCTCGTGGAACGAAAAGGTGCCCAGATGCCCTATACCCCCCAGCGGCCTGCCCCTGTAAAAGGCGTCTACCGCCATGGCCGCGTCCTCAATTACGCATATGCCGTGTTTCTCGGCGACGGCCATAATTTTCTCCATATCGCAGGCCACGCCGGCGTAATGAACTACGACCACCGCCTTGGTCCTCTCCGTAATAAGCCCCTCTATCCCCTCCTCGTCGATCCCCGGATGGTCGGCCCGGCTGTCGGCGAAAACGATTCTGGCCCCCTGCCGGACGAACGCCAGCGCCGTGGAGACGAAGGTGTAAGACGGCACAATGACCTCGTCGCCGGGGCCGATATCCAGAAGTATGGCGCACATCTCCAGCGCGTCGGTGCAGGAGGTGGTGAGCATGGGCGTGCGGAACCCGTAGGCGTCGCGGAAGAAATCCTTACACCACCCCGTAAACACCCCGTTGCCGGACAGATGCCCCCCGGCGGCGGCCTCGGCGATGTGATCAAGCGAGTTTTTGACGGTATATGGCTTGTTGAACGGTATCATAATTATATAAAATTACAATATTTACCAATCTAATCGCAACATTTTGTATATTTATTAATTATTGATAGAGGAGAGAAACGTGGTCTACCCGTCATTAGACGATATAAAAAACCTTCGCGGCGACGCCAACGTCATCCCCGTGTGCAAGAGCGTGCTGGCCGACACCGAGACCCCGGTATCGGTATGGATGAAGCTATACCGCAACGCCATGCACAGCTTCCTGCTCGAAAGCGCCGACGGCGACGGAACCACCGGGCGCTACTCCTTCATAGGCGCGAACCCGTACATGACCTTCACGGCCAACGGGCAAAGCTGGGAAGTGCGGGGGGAACGGGAGGATAAGGGCGGCACGGACCCGGCAGGCGCGCTGCGAAAACTTCTGGCCGACCGCAAGCAGGCGGATTTCAAGGATATGCCCCGGTTCCACGGCGGCGCGGTGGGGTACTTTTCGTACGACTCGGTGAGAATCGCGGAAGATATACCCGACAAAAACCCAAAAGATACCGGGGTTGACGATATTTTTTTCGGATTTTACAGGGACCTGATAGCGTTCGACAACAAAAAGCACCGGATACTCTTCATATCCAATATATTTTGGGACAACGGGATGGATATCGACACCCAATACCAAAAAGCGGTCTCGCGTATCGACGATATGATGCGGGGGATGGAGGCGCAGATAGCCTCACCGCGCGTACCCGTCAACTCATCCGGCAATATCACCTCAAACTTCGATAAAAAACTGTTCGAGGAAGCTGTTGACAAATGCAAAGAGTACATAAAGGCAGGCGACATCTTTCAGGTCGTCCTATCCCAGAGGTTTAAAATTGACGTTGACGCCGACCCGTTCAACCTCTACAGGGTGCTGCGGACAGTCAACCCGTCCCCCTATATGTTCTACCTCTCCCTCGATAAAACGCACGTCATCGGCGCGTCCCCCGAAATGCTGGTCCGCGTTGGAAACGGCATAATCGAAAACCGCCCGATAGCCGGAACGCGCAGGCGGGGGGAATCATTGCAGGAGGACGAGCGGTTAATCCATGACCTTATAAACGACCCCAAAGAGACCGCGGAACACATCATGCTGGTCGATCTCGGCAGAAACGACGTAGGCCGGGTCAGCGAGTACGGGAGCGTACGGGTCGATAACCTTATGCAAATCGAAAAATATTCGCACGTCATCCATATAGTAACGGACCTGTCGGGAAAATTAAAAAAAGGCCGCGACGCCTTAGACGCGCTCTTCTCATGCTTTCCCGCCGGAACGCTGTCGGGCGCGCCGAAAATAAGGGCCATGGAGATAATAGACGAACTTGAACCGACACGGCGCGGGCTTTACGGCGGGGCGCTTGGGTATATCGACTTTTCGGGGAATATGGACATGTGCATCGTAATAAGAACAATAATATACAAAAACGGAGCGGCAACGATACAGGCCGGAGCGGGGATCGTCGCGGACTCCGTGCCCGCGAGAGAGTATCAGGAAACTCTGGAAAAGGCGTCGGCGCTGTTTGCGGCGATAAAAGAGGCAGGGAAAGTTGTTGGGGATTAGTTTGGAGCGCGGCGTTTTGAGTGTTAAAAACAGAAACATTACAGGGAATTAATATGCTGCTTATTATCGACAATTACGATTCGTTTACGTTTAACCTCGTGCAGTATTTCGGGGAGATTTACGGCGAAGCTATTGAGGTTTTTCGGAATGACAAGATTACCGTAAACCAAATAAGAGAAAAGTCTCCTATAGCGATAGTCATCTCCCCCGGACCGTGCACGCCGAAAGAGGCTGGGATATCCGTTGACGTCATCACTGAATTGGGGATGAAGATACCGATCCTCGGCGTATGTTTGGGGCATCAGGCGATAGGCCACGCCTTCGGCGGCAACGTTATCCGCGCGCCGTACCTTATGCACGGTAAATCGTCGGAGATACTGCACGACGCAAGGGGGATATACGCGGATATCCCGAACCAGTTCAAAGCGGCAAGGTACCACAGCCTGATAATAGAGTCCGAAACCTGCCCCAAGTGCCTCGAAGTAACGGCAACGACAAAGGACGGCCTGATTATGGGCGTACGCCACAAAAAATACCCGGTCTACGGCGTACAATACCACCCCGAATCAATACTGACTGACCACGGAAGGAAGCATTTGAAAAACTTTTTGGAAATCGCGGGGGTAAAATTCGATGAATAAGATTTTACAGACGATAATCGACCGGAAACACGACGAGGTGCGCATCCTCAAGGACATGAAAAGCGAGCTGGCCAGCGCCAAACGTACCGACGTCAGGCGCCCGTTCGTAAGCGCGCTCGACAAACGCCCCGAACTCGCGGTCATCGCCGAGGTCAAAAAAGCATCTCCGTCCAAAGGCATCATCAAGGCGGATTTTGACCCGATAAAGATATCAACCGCATACGAGGAGAGCGGCGCATCCGCCATATCCGTATTGACGGATGAGAATTTTTTTCAGGGACATACCGACTATCTGAAATCCGTCCGCGCCAATGTATCTATACCGGTACTGCGCAAGGATTTCATTATCGACACATTACAGGTACAGCATACCGCAATGATCAACGCCGACGCGATGCTGTTGATTGCCGCCGCGCTGGACGACAGCCGGATGAAGGACCTGTACCAGGCCGCCGGAGAGCTTGATATAGACGTGCTTATCGAAATCCACAACACGCGCGAATTAGACAGGGCTATGAAGATTGAGCCGGCGGTTATCGGCATCAACAACCGCAATTTGGATACGTTTGTTACGGATGTGGCCGTAACGATTGAATTGATACGGCATATCCCCCAAAACATCATCGTCGTATCCGAAAGCGGTATTGAGGGCGGGGATCAGGCGGCGAAATTATCGGCTGCCGGGGTGCGGGCGCTTCTTGTTGGAGAATCGCTTATGCGGGCCGATGATATTGGGAGCCTTGTCAGGGAATTGAGACTGGCGGTTTGAGGATGCATCCCTTCATGATGCGAAGCCAAAAGCATAACGTAAGATATCGGTATAGCAAAAGGATGGTTTATGAGGATTAAGATTTGCGGCATTACACGCTTGGAAGACGCGCGGGCCGCAGCCGGGCTTGGGGTTGACGCGCTGGGGTTCATATTTACCCCCAAAAGCCCGCGGTACATCTCGCCGCTTGACGCATCGGAAATCATAAAGCGACTGCCGCCGTTCGTCTCCCGCGTAGGCGTATTCGTGGACGAAGACCCGCGAACACTCATCGACACCGTTCAGACCGCGGGTATAGACACCATACAGCTCCACGGCAGCGAACCGCCCGAATACTGCGCCGCAATGCCGGCGCCGGTCATCAAAGCCCTCCCGGTAAGCAATGACTTCGACCTATCCCTCATCTCAAAATATAAAAACGTTACCGCCGGCATACTGCTTGACACGTGGGACCCAAACCGCAAAGGCGGCAGCGGGCGCACGTTCGACTGGCAAATCGCCATAGACGCGTGCCGAAAATGCGACTCGCTCATACTCTCCGGCGGGCTCGGCCCGCTGAACATTCAGAAAGCCATAGAAACGGTTACACCGTACGCCGTAGACCTCAACAGCGGGGTGGAGTCGGCGCCGGGGGTTAAGAACCATACCAAGATGAGAGAGGTTGTGGCGGTTGTCAGGAAATTTGACGGATGATGGGGTTATGAATTTGGAGTTTGGAGTGTGATGTTTGGAGTTTGGAGTTGATGATATGATGGAGATATCCCTTTATATACATATACCGTTTTGTGCGCGGAAATGCCGATATTGCGATTTTTATTCGGTATCTGTGGATAATTTATCATTTGTCAATCAATATATAGACGCGCTTGGGCGGGAGTGGGCGGGGATTGTTGATAGCGGGATGGTGGATGGTGCGGTTATCAATACCGTATACGTCGGCGGGGGGACGCCGTCTTTGCTTGGGGTTGATATGTGGGGGCGGCTTGATGATGTTTTGTTCTCGCGGATTGATAAATCAAACATCAGCGAATGGTCGGTCGAATGTAACCCGGAATCATTCAGTATCGATAAGGCGCGGGTGTATGCGGGTTGCGGGGTAACGCGGTTGACGTTTGGGGTGCAGTCGCTAAATCCTCGTGAATTATCAATATGCGGGCGGGTGCATAGTGCGGACAGGGCTCGTGAGGTACTGGGGGATAATCGCATCGTTGATATGTTCAAATCAACAGGTGTTGATATTATGTACGGTCTGCCGGGACAGACCGTCAATACACTTGATGACACGCTGACATCCATCCTGTCATTCCCAGCCGTCAAGCACATATCCGCCTATGAATTAACCATTGCCGACGATACCCCCTTCGGCCATCACCATAAAATCCTCCCGCTCCCAACGGAAGATTTATCAAGCGATATGTATGAATTAATCAATAAACGATGCACTGACAGAGGGATGTATCAATACGAAATTTCCAATTACGCGATACTGGGGTTCGAATCAGTACATAATAAAGCCTACTGGACGCACAAACCCTACATCGGCCTCGGCGCATCCGCCCACTCCTACATCCACCCTAAACGGTGGAGCAATGTTGCGGATGCCGGTCAATACATATCCTCAATATCATCCGCCCGTAACGCAATAATCTTCGAGGAAACCATCACCCCAACCGAATTAGCCGAAGAAATTCTCTTTCTGGGATTAAGAAACGCAGGCGGGATTGATGAGGATGATTTTTTTCAGAGGACGGGAATCCGCTTATCCGAGAAATCCCTGCAAAAATACGCCGGCTCCGGCCTGCTCGTAAAATCGGGACGTAAGTATGTACCTGCGTCCCGTGGTAT
>WQTH01000006.1 GCA_009786415.1 Chitinispirillia bacterium
GTTGGCGGCAAAGCGGTAGACGTCGGAAGCGTCCATCGCCCCGGAGGTGGAGACGGTACCGCGGCCCAGATGGCGGGCGGAGGATGGCATGGAGAAAAGGGNGTCAGAGCCAGCGGCGTGGGTATGGGATGACGGTATCATGGCGGTCATTGCGATTAGTGCCGCTGATATGTGGATGATGGCGCATTTGCTGATGTTCGATGTTATCATAGATTTCTGTATATAAATATATATAATATCCTGTTAATAATGTATCGTCAATGGATAAAAATATCATTAGCGTATTGATCGAATACCCTGAAAACTTTGTTTCCGCAGCGCCGGTCAACAGGCCCGCGCAATGATTTCCACAGGCAGCGGCGCGAACCGTTTTGCTATATCCTCAAGGGATGCCCGCGGCGCGGCGGACAATGTGTTGACTGTCCCCGGCCTGTCGAGGCTGTTTAGCTGGACGCGCGTTGGGTTTATCTTCGTTATGACCTCCTTAAAAAGCGCGATTTCGGCGTCCCCGTCGTTTATCCCCGGAGAGATGAATACCTCTAACCAGAGCTGCCCTTTATATTCGGATGATAAGGCGGTCAATCCGTTGATAACCCCCTCGCAGGTAAGGGATGACTCAGGAACATTCACTCCACGGAACACGTCATCCGTTACCGCGTCTAAAGACGGCAATATCAAGTCACACAACAAGATATCGCGCCTCAGCTGCTTATCGCTTAGAAGCGTGCTGTTCGTAAGCAGCGCCAATTTTTGCGCCGGGAACCGCCCCTTGATGTGTCCGATGATCCGCCCCAGCCCGCTGTGCAGCGTAGGTTCGCCGCTCCCGCCGAAGGTTACATAATCGGGGGCGGGGTTCCCGGCACCCTCAAGATAATCGTCAATCTCCGCTATAATCTCTCCGGTGGGGATGTACTCTTTGCGCTCGACAGTCAGGACCGTCGTTGCCCCGCACTCGCAGTAAACGCAGTCGAGCGGGCAGGTTTTGTGCGGCACCATATCCACCCCCAGCGATAGGCCGAGGCGGCGGGAGCGTATGGGGCCGTATATATGCTTATATTTTGCCGGATGGTCCATAACATCCATAAATATACATCGGGGCGGCCCGGCAGGTGTCCAAAAATTAAAATACTTAGGGGATGGAAGATATTGAATTCCGTAGCGATAACGCCATTCCTTGTAAAAATTGTGTAAAGTCTGTGTAAAATTTTTTCAGGAAAAGGTTGCATTTCTCATGATTATATCTTATCTTATATTATAGATATGGAAAATTTAACTTTTTAAGGGGGTACTCAGTGAAAATACGTATTATTACCGTAATCGCGCTTACGGTTGTTCTTCTCGGCATGATTGCGGTTTTCGCGCAGAATCAGGGCGGCGGTTTTACCGGCCCCGGCGGCGCGGGCCAGCAGGGNGGATTTACCGGAACTACTCCGGCGAATTTCGATTTCGGGAAGATACATTCCGTAACGGTCGAGGCGGCCAAGAGCCTGCCCGACGACGCGCTGGTCTTGCTCAAGGGCAGCATTGTTCGCTTTCTGGGCGACGAGAAGTACATGTTTCGCGACGCCACGGGGGAGATTGTTGTCGACATAGACAAAAAGGTGTGGCGGGGCGTTTCCGTGGGCGATAAGGACAAGGTTGAGATAGTCGGTGAAGTTGATCTTGAACGGCGCGGAATAGAGATTGACGTGAAGTCTATAAAGAAAATTTGACACCGACGGTTGGTGTGGGGTTTTGATGTATGGGGGGCGGGGTTTGTTGACGTTAACTCCGCCTTTCCGGCTCCACACTCCTAATTTATAAAGCTTGCCGCCAGCGCCGCCAGCCCGTCCATCTCTTTGGCGGTCTGCGTGACTACCGCATCTTCAGGTGTGCCCAAAACGCTCTCCATCTCCTCTTTAGACTCGTACACCATAGTTCGCGCGGGCATCATGAAGTCTGTAAACCTCGATGAGCGCGTAAGGCCGATAATAGTTCCGCAGTCGTCCGCCACCCCTTGCAGGAACGCTGTAAAATTATCTGCGGAAAGCTGTTTGACGCCCACATCGTGCAGCCTTGCCAACGATTTCAGCGCGTGTGCGGCTTTTACCGCGTTATATGATGAGAGATAGGGTTCGAAGAGCGAATGTACTACCGTCCATGAGTTGATTTTTTGCGCCGGCTCCGCCGTATTTGTGGTGATGGGGCCCATTATCCACCCCTTTCGCACGGTGTTCAGGATTTCCGTCAGAACCGGCTCGCTTATTACCATGGAGCCGCAGTTCAGCCATTTTTCGTTATCTTCGGGGATTGGCCCGGTGTGGCGGAGCAGGTCGTCAAGCGTTTTTAAATGTTTTTCCCGCATCCACGGCAGTATATTTTTCGCGCAGTAGTGGCGTATCATCAGGCGGTACGCTTTGCAGGCGGCGTCTCCGCGTTTAATCTGTATGCCGGGGCCGCTCGTGTCGCCCTTTTCTATCATGGATATGGCCTCGAACATCTCTTCTACGGTATCGGGGGCCAGGATGTCGTGCTCGATGAACTGCCGGCGGTGTATCCTTGTGTCTCTGCTGACGAACTTTTGCGAGCACCGCATAGCCGCGTACATATTGTGCGTGAACCAGAACGCCGGGTAGAGCGTTACCGAGCCGTTTTTCTCGTCGTGGGTGACTAAGCTGAAGGGGAACCTGATATCCATCTCTTTTTGATAGGACCCTTTGGCTATCATGGTAAATGACGCGAACCGGCTGTTGTGCTTGAGGCTTACGCAGAGACCCGGCCAGAATCCCCGGCCCGCCCAGATTTCGCCGTCGTTTACCCGGCTGTTGTGGTTTGAGCCAATGGTCGCCCCGGCGGCGATATTGCTCTGCCCGCCCACGTACGCCGCGATGAGGAATGAGTTGTTGTGGTGCTGGGCGTGCGACGGCCCTATGAGGCAGTTGGCGATTTCGCAGCAGGCAATGTGGGCGTTGTCGCCGACCACCGCGTTGGAGACCCGTGCCGACTGGGTGAACGAGGCTGCGGTCCCCGTCATAACCGAGGCCAGCTGCGCCGCGGAGTCTATCTTGTTGCCGTAGCCGATTATGGAGTCGCGGACCTGTACCGCCGCGCCTATTACGGTCATCTCGTCGGGGTCGCTCATTATGGTCGAGTTGCTTATAAGCTCCGCGCCGTCTATGACCGCAGCGGGGCCGACAAGCGTACGCCGCACCGCTTTTGTGTTGATGATCACCGCGCTGTCTGCGATGACCGCCTTGGGCGGGCGCAGGGCGCGGTTGCTCCTGTTGGTCACCTCGGCGAACCGGGCCATGAGTTCATCGTCGCCCCGGAACCTTGTCCAGAGGAACGCGTCGGTGAGCGTCATGGCGGGGCTGGGGAGTATAGCGCGGCCTCCGTTTTCGTTCACCGGCGCTATGGTATTCAGGTAGTTTTTGTGGTTTTTGTCGGAATCCAGCACCGCCCCCAGGCCAAAAAGCGCGCTCGTGCCGGAGGATATCTCGCCCACGTTGGATATTATGACCGAGTTGCCGATGCGCTGCTCGCAGCAGTAGAGCAGGTTGTGGATAGCGGCGTCGTCGCCGATGGAAGTGTTCAGGAAGTGGCTCCCGTAGAGCCCGGTGCGCAGGGTAATGTTTCCGTAGCGCGTGTATTTGGCTGTAAACGCGCCTATTTCCACCGTTCCATAGAAAGTGCAGCTGTGTACTAGGCCCGGGTCGAACCCCTCGGCGACGCGGATCGCGCCCCAGTCGTCGGCGGTATTTAGCTGGGCTGTGAGCTGCGCCGCCTCGTCGTTGGTGAGGGTGCGGTACCCGGCGGCTTTTTCGGAATGCCACTGCCTTATAGTCTCTTCTAACATATTTTTAATATAACTTATGGCGCTGAAGATGTAACAAAAATTATTTGCGGATGTTCTAATCATATTGTAAGGGAAAGAAAAAACAAAAAATTCGCCCCTGCGACAGTATAATTATGTATTTTATACGAAAGTTGTATAGTCACAGTCAATCATAAATAACTTAAGGAGATGCACAAATATGAGGAGTGCGATGTTTTTATCCAAATCTGCGTTATTTTTATCTGTAATACTGCTTACGGCCTGTGCGTCGCAGGGCAAGAGCAAGAAGGCTATGGAGGCGACACCAGCTCAGGCGTCATCTGTATACGGCAACGTTATAGCCGGGCCAGGCCAGTCGGAAGTGGTCATCGAAAATNCCCTGCCTGTGCCGATACAGGTTTTCCTCAACGGCCAGATTGCAGGCACGGTCAAGGCCCGCAGCGCGGAGCGCCTCGTAGTTCCCGACGGCAACCATTATATTAGGGTAAGGAGCGCCGACCGCAACGCCGCCTCCTCCCGCGATGTCCAGTTCTACACGCAGTCGCGCCGGTTCTTTTTCAAGGCGACCGGCCCCAACGCCACCTCAGTCAGCTTGCACCGCGAAAACGCGTTTGAGATAAACACAGCCCAAACCGCCGCGCCGACGTCGGTAACCCCACAGGGTCAGGCCGTGGGCGCTCCGCCTCAGGAGGAAACCGAGGTCCAGCTCTCCGAAACGGCGTTAGGCAAAGACAAGGCCGCTATGTTTGACCGTTTAGACGCCCGGACATCGGCCCCCGCGCCGGCCCCGGCGGCGCCCGCGTCAACTCAGGCAGCGCCGTCAACCCAGTCTGCCCCCGCAGGAACTCAGGCCGCCCGCCCAGGCGTCGCCGTTGGGGTAAAACACCAAATCGCGGTATACGTAACCGGCGACAAATCCGAAGGCGAGCGCAAGGCCCTCGGCACAAAGATGCTGGTGGCACTGGTAAACAGCGGCAGGTACATAGCCATAGAGCGCACCGACGAGTTCCTTCTAAAAATAGACGAGGAACACATGAAGCAGCGCGGCGGTTCTGTTGATGATAACCAGATCAGCAACCTTGGCAAGCAGTTTGGCGTACGCTATGTCTGCGTTGCTACAATAACCCATGCTTTTGGCGCGTATCAGGTATCCGCCCGGATAATAGATGTAGAAACCGCGGTGGTAATAGCGATAGGCGAGGACAACAGCCAATTAAGAAATATGGATGATCTTGACAGCGTATCGTTCAGGGTGGTCAGGGCGATGCTGCGGTAATCCCACAAATATACAGGGCGGTTCTTAAACCCGCCCTGTATCGTTAAATTACCATAAAATTATTCCCTACGCCATTCGGGATCCAACATAATCGCCCTGACGGCCCGCAATGGTATGGGGGGGCGGTTCTTGTCGACATACCTCTCCCAAACCCGCCCGACCCTGTTCGTATCATTCATTACAAGCGACGAGGCCATAAGTGATGCCAGAAGCATCTGGTTGTTAAAATGGTTCGATATGGAATCAGCCGGCAGCAGCTCGAACGAGAGCCGCCGCATCTCAGGGATATCATACGTGCAGAGCGCCTTAAAATAGAGCATCCAGTTCTCTTCCTCCTCCAGAAGTGGCCTTGTAGATATCCTCTTGTCCAATATCTCCCAAATCTCCCGCATCTCATCCGCCGAGAGATAGGGGAGCGTGGCCTGCAGTATCTGCATTATTGCGTTGTGCACCTGCGTGAACAGCATCCTGTCGGGGTGCCGCGACGCGTAGTCGAGGGTGAACACCGGCACGGTTACGATCGACCTTATGGTGTCCGCAAGCGCGTTTATCGCGAGCTCCTGCGCGAGCCCCTTGGCTTTCTGCACCGCCACGAGGTTGTAGATATCCGGCAGCACCCTGTTCGGTGAGAGGCTCATGTACGCAGTATCGGCATTGAGTATTTTGCGCGAGGGGATAATGAACTCCCGTATCGCGTCGAGCTCCTCGACCCGGTTGCTCATGAAGCGGTGCCCGGCGGCGTAGAGGTCTACGTAGGAGTGGTAGTCGCTGTTTGGCGGCGTGGACAGGGTGTGCAGGAACGGGTTAAGGAACTCCTTGTCCTGTATGCGCAGTAGCTTGAAATCGTCTATGCCGTCGAACCCCATGGCATGGAAGTTGTGCGCCATGGGTGCGATTTGGAAGACGTCGCGCTTGATGCTTATATCGGTGCCGGGGTCTTTCGCCGCGATGATGATGAGGTCGGAGCCAAGCATATAGATATCGTATATCGGGAACGACTCGCCCAGTGCCTTGAGTATGGACGCGAATATGGTGAAGTCGGCCTCGTAGGTGTGGAACCACTGCACCAGCAGCCCGCCGTCGTTGATGTGCCGCCGTATCTGGCTGAAAAACTCCTTCGAGAAGAGGCTCGACACGCCGCTTACCCAGGGGTTGGACGGCTCGGAGACTATGACGTCGTAGCTCCGGTTACGCGCCGAGAAGAATGTTTTTGCGTCTTCGATGTGGATGTGCGAGCGCGGGTCGTTGAAAGTGTTTTCGACTTTCTCGCCGATCTTCTGCGCAAACTTAACCATGGACCGCTCAATCTCTATCACGTCGAGCGATTCAAGCATCGGGTCGTATAGCATATAGTGCGCCGTCATCCCCGCGCCCATACCGATTACCGCGGCGGTGCGTGTTTCCTCGCGCACGCACAGTGGCAGCACGCCAAGCGCCATCATCGTGAACTCGTCGGTGCTGTACTCGTCGGACATACCCACGCTGGCGTCGGGCTTGCCGTTGGTAGACAGGACAAAGTTGTCGCCGGATTTGAAGAGCGTGATGGATGCGGTCTTGCCGTCCTTGTGGTCAATAACCCTCTTGGATGTGGAGATTGAGCCGTACCGGAAGACGCCGGAAGACGCGAGCACCGGGTCGAGGTTGCCGAACGCCAGCGCCGCGATAAGCACCGCGAGGCACACCGGAGCGGCGAAAGTTTTTGTCAGCGTCTCGCGCGTCTCGCGGAAATGATACAGCGCGTACAGGCCAATCCCCATATCTATCGCCGCGCCGACTATCAGCAGGTACTTGAGCCCCACAAGCTCCATAAGCACCCAAACCGCGAACGCGACGCCGAGTATCCCCCCGGCTGTATTTATGGCGTAAACCTTGCCGATGGTCTGCTCGCCGTACCCGCGCTTGTAGAGCATATGGATGATGAGCGGTATGACCATCCCCGCGCAAATCGTGGACGGGAGCATCACTATCATACATATAAGGTGGCTGATGATGTTGAAAAACAGGTNCCCGCCGGGGGTCGCGTCGAGCCCGTTGAGAGTCAGCACCATGAACTTGAACATATTTCCGTAGGTGAACAGCGTAATGACCGCCGTAGCGCCCATCACAATTTGCACGATGCCGAGGAACCGCGGCGCGTTTTTGATGGTGTCGAGCCGGTTTCGGACGAAAAAGCTGCCGAGCGCCAGCCCGAGGATGAACGCGCTGAGCATCAGCTCGAAGGAGTGGGTGGAACTGCCGAGGACGAGGCTGAGCATGCGTATCCACCCTATTTCATATATAAACGACGCCATGGCGGTCAGCCCGGCTATGCCGAGCAGGGGATAGTAGTACTCGCGCCGGTCGGCAAGGGATGGGGGCGGCGGCGGGATCAGGGATGATGCGGTATTGTTGATGCCGGCGGCATCGGCGGCAACATCCAAATCAATCAGGTCGACTATCGCGCCGTCCGTATTATCGGCATTGTCTGTTGAAACTGCAACCGGCCCGTCCTCAGCGCCGTCCCCGGCGGCCTTCGCCTTGACCGCGTTTTTATCATACATCCACAAACAAAGTATCGCCACCCCCACAAACAGGTCTATCATCCCCCCCGCGATAATCGCCCCGTTTAGCCCCCACTCCTTAACAAGGTAAAACCCGCTGATAAGCACCCCTATTGAGGCCCCAAACGTGTTCACGAAGTAGATAAACGACATCTTGTACCCGCTTAACCCCGGAAACCGCCGTAAAATCCCCCCCGCCATGAGCGGAAATGTTGCCCCAAGCAGCATGGACTGGGGCAGGATGATGAGCGAGGCCGTAATCCACTTGTACAGCGTGATGGGCAGCGGGTTGTTGAGGGCCGGGATCACCGTGGCGAACGAGACGTCGAGATAGGCCAGAAACGCGTCGTGGAAATAGAGCGCGAAGATCCCCAGCGCTATCTCCACAATGGCGTATCCGAGCAGCAAATCGCGTATCCGCGCCGCCCAAACCGAGGTCAGCCACGCCCCAAGCGCCATACCGCCCATATAAATAACAAGCACAAGCGTTTGCGCGTAGGCCGCGTGCCCCAAAAACTGCTTCAGGTACTGCGACCAGACAGACTCATATATAAGCCCCGATACCCCCGAAATGAAGAACAGGGCGAAGTACAGGTACGATATCGGAGACACCGACGACAATTTGGCGGTTTGGGCGTTTTTATTCATAGATTTAAATAATATACATAATTCCCGGCCCCGCGTGGGAATAAAAATTCAGGTTTCCTGCCTGCACCCTGATTTTCTTGATTAAAGGATTAACATGATTGCCTGCGGCGGGCAGGAATTACGCGAGTCCGTATTTAGTGATGATTGTCACGTTTTACCCGCCGTAATATGTGATGACTGCCACTTTTTACCCCCTGTATTTCGTGATAATCTCCACGGATATCACCCAGTGATTCGTGATAAATACCACGTTTTGACCACTCTAATTTGTGGTGACTGCCACTTTTTACCCCCTGTATTTCGTGACAAATACCACGTTTTTGCCTGCCCTGATTTGTGGTTGCCTTCATTTTCTACCCCCTCTGTTTAGTGATGATTCCCGCTAAATATCCCCCATAATCAGTAATAACCGCTGCGGGTTATGGGGGATAATGTGTAATTTCGTCCTGTAAAACGTCGGGGTCACCCCCCATTCAAATNCCCCTCAGCGGCATTTGCCGCTTCCAAAAGATCGCTGCGAAGCAATAACAGCGAGATATTTTCCAGCATCTCTTCTGTCTCTTTTGTCCATGCCATTTTTTTCAGCCGCCCCATAGCCTCGTCCGCAGCCGGCTCGTCGTATTTCCTGCACGCGTTGGCGATGATTGATAACTGCTCGCGCAGGCGCTCCGGGTCTTCGTCCTTATCCGCCGCGTTTCTTGCGCCGTTTTTCGCTTTAGCTTCCGTTTTTGCTATTATTTCGCGCAGGGCCGCTAAGAAGTTTTTGGACCACGCGGCTATTGTGCCCCGGTCGTTGGCCCTNCCCGCTTTTTCTAAGGTCCGCGCCATTTGGGACAGGCTCGTTTCGCCTATGTTGGCGAGGGCGCTCTTCATGGCGTGGGCGTTCAGGGTAAAGAGGTTTATGTCGTCGTCGGTGGCTCCGGCGGCGTTTGCCGAGATCGATTCAAGCGCCGGCAGCGCTTTTTTCGCGTCGTGCGAGAAAGCTGTCAGCAGTTCGGGGGTTACCGCGACTGAGGCGCGCTCCTCCTTCATTTTGTCCCGCTCCTGCCGCGCCTTTTCTATAACTTCGGGCGGCTGCTTGTCGCGTATAAACCTGTTCAGCGCCGCGTTGAGCTGCCTTATGTCAATCGGCTTCGATATAAATTCGTCGAACCCGCTGTTCAGGAACAGTTCTACCTGCCCCGATACCGCGTTCGCCGTAAGGGCGACTATCGGTTGGTTATAGCCGTAGTCGCGGATAATTTTTGCCGCCTCTATGCCGTCCATCACCGGCATCATGTGGTCCATGAATATGATGTCGTAGCTGTCGCCCAGTTTTATTCTGTTTATCGCGCCTATGCCGCTGCTGGATGTCTCAATCGTGAGGCCGTAGGGAGCAAGCAGGCCCTTGGCCACGTAGAGGTTCGACTCCACATCATCCACTATAAGCACCTTGCCGTAGGGCATATACTCGCGCGTGAATGAGTTTTCGTTCATGTTGCGGTTGGTGTTAAGCCTGAACATACGCAGGTTTTCGGCCACTTCGCTGCCTATGCGTTCCGGACTCGCGCTTTTCTGCGGCAGGCGTACGGTTACAGTAGTTCCCGCGCCTACAACGCTTTCTACTTTTATGTGCCCGCCCATCATGTCTACAAGGCGGTGCGTGATGTTCATCCCCAGCCCTGTGCCCTGAACGGTGCGGTTTATTTCCAAATTAAAGCGCGTGAACTCGCTGAAGAGCTTGTCTAACTGCTCTTTGGACATCCCCTGCCCGGTGTCGCTGATTGTGAACGAGAGCGTTACGTCGTATTCGCCGCTGCCCTCCTCGGCAGAAACGGCCAGCCTTATCAAGCCCCTGTCCGTAAACTTGAAAGCGTTGGACAGCAGGTTGTTAAGTATCTGCTTTATGCGCAGCTCATCGCCTATGAGATATGCGTGCGCGTTTTCGTCTACCTCTAACTTGAATTCTATAGGCTTGCTGTTGCGCATGATGTTGAGATGCACGGTGTCGTTTATAAGGCTCGCAAGCTCGTATTTGGTGGGCGTGAACTCCATCTTGCCTGCCTCTATCTTTGACAGGTCAAGGATATCGTTTATGATGCCGAGCAGCAGGTCGCTTGAGTTGTATATCTGCATAAACGCCTCGCGCAGGTGCGGTTCGAGACTTTTGTCCAAAAGCTGTATCTCCGTAACGCCGAGGATGACGTTCATGGGGGTGCGTATCTCGTGGCTCATCGCCGCCAGAAACTTGCTCTTCGCCGTGCTGCTCGCCTCGGCTACCTCGGCCCTGTGCATCTCCTCCATCATCGCCAGAGATTCGCGCATATCGCGGCAGCAGACCATTATTACCTCTTCCCCCTTGTACTTGAGCGGCAGCGCCGTGGCGTCGAACGGTATCGTCTCGCCGTTTATGTGGTTGTGGTTCCAAACGGTGCGGGCGTGCCCCTTCTCGAATGTCGTGCTGATGACCTCCATGACCTTGTCGATGGTCCTTTGCCCGTCGGGTTGATACTCGGGCGCAGTTTCCATGAACCGCTCCCGGTACTCATGCTTGTCGTATATCCCCACCACACGCGCCGCCTCGTAGTTGAAGTCTATCAGGTTGAAGTTCCGATCCCACAGAGTGATGCCCACAGGCGCGGCGTCGAGCATTATGAGCGCGCGCTCGTCCGCCTCGCGCAGCTTGTCGAGAACGGCCTGCTCCTCAAGCCGCTTCCCCTTGCTTACGCGCACCAGAATGTAACTGAGCGATACCGCAAACAGCGTGCCCAAAGATATAAGGAACAGTGCCACGCCGCTCGCGGTATCAAAGTATTCATCCAGGAAATAGCCGGCAACGACCATGGCGGCGAACGCCAGCGTCACAAAAATAATTTGCAGCACCAAAGTGGCCGCACGCAGATTCTTGATAAGTACAGACAATATAGACATATTTTAAGCGCCCCCTACGCTTAATATTTAACTTCACGGCTGCGGTAACTCCGAAAAATTCAGCTCCGCCGGCGTTTTATCTTCCTATGTCAATATAGCGCATGTGTCAACCGTTTCGCTCAAATATTTTGATTTATTTTTTTGAACCTCTCCCAATTCGGTGGGAGATTTTTTGCGGAGGCTCAGTTTTGCGCCCCTGAAAAATTACGTGTTCTGAGTAGGATATATTGATTGATATCGCTGCGTATCCTGAAAAATGTTCGCGCATCATAAAGGTATGGCTGCCGTTTGGCAGAAACGCTCTCCTCTCCGTTTTTTTGCCCCCCCTCGTTTTTTCTGGAAATACATTCCGACGGATGGCCGCCTGCGCGTCCTGACCCGTAAAATGGCGCGGAGCGTCAGCGGATGCACCCGCGGTCGCCTAAGTTCCAAAACATGGATATATCATATCGTGTAGGTAGGGATTTGCGGAGATTTTCCGTAAATCCCGCCCCGCCCGCAATTTTTTTTATTTTTTTATTGACTTTTTCGCGCGAATCTATTATTTTATAAAGCTACATAACACTTTAGAAGCCGGAAGGCGGGTGAAAACAGTATGAATGGCATAGTTGTACGTGATGACGAGGNCTTTGAAAAGGCTCTTCGCCGCTTCAGCAAAACCTGCGAGCGGGCGGGCATCCTCTCCGACCTGAAGAAGTACAGGCACTACGAGAAGCCCTCCGAAGAGAAGAAAAGGCGCCTGAACTCCTCAAAGCGCAAGCGCATCCGCGAGGAAAAGCGCATGACCTGGAGGATGGACAAGTAAGACGCAGGGAGCCGGCTTTCTGCGGCCGCCCGCAGTTATAACGCAGTACCAAGGTACCGCCGTAACCCGAAAAACCGGGGGTGTACTGGTTTTCGACGGGGGATGGGAGGCACCGGGCAGCATGCCGAGGATGTCGGTTGGCCTCGTAAATAATCCGACAAAAACACAATTGCCGAAGATACTTATTCTTACGCAATGGCTGCCTAATTAAAGGCGGCAACTCGACCGCGGAGCGCGCCTGTACGCGGTTGAGCAGCCAGGGCGCTGGCCCGCGGGAAGAACCGGACCGCGGGTGAGATTTACGGTTCTGGCCCCCACCGAAGCTTGTTTGCCGGCGTCGGCAGGGGCGAGATTAAAAGGCAGACTAAGCATGTAGCGGTCCGTGTTAATCGTCTTTCGGACAGGGGTTCAACTCCCCTCACCTCCATTGTAATACAGCCCTTTTCTAACGAAAAGGGCTTTTTTTATAGCAAAAACCGCGTTTTTTGACAAAACCTTGTTGGTGCATAAAGCATGAGTTACACATCGAAGATTACCGTTTTTTTTCTGCTGTTTAGGTAATGTTTTGAGACGTATTGCTTTTTTAGCTGGAACATATTATATTTACTATATAAGAGGTACTTTTGAATGAATATAACAATGAGTGACCACGCCTCCAAACAAACCGCAATGCGCGGCATTTCTGAGGGCGGTGTTAGGGCGATTCTTGAGAAAGCCCCTTTTATCGCGTCACCCAGCAAGTATGACCCGAATGTCGTAGTAGTGTTCGGTATCTATGTAGATAGAGTTTGGGCGATTGTTTTTAATTACCTAACGCAGGTGGTGGTGACAGTCCGCCCCGCCAGCAGAAAAGAAAGGGCGTTTTATGGACAGCACGCGAGAAGTTGACCCAAAGTTCTACGAGACGCATTGCTTCGCCGAAGACCTCGCCGAAGCCGAAGCTGCCGGTGACCTCATAATCAGTAACCCAGGCGAAAATATCATTGAGGCTATCAAGCGGCATATGCATGAAAAAGAAAAACTTGTCGCAGTAACCTCTAACGCCGTATAACTCTTGCCTGGGCGCGTAATCCACGGGCGATACCTGAATGATATGGCCAAATTTGAGGCACTTCCCGCCCCGTCGTCGGCAGGTGGGCAGTCCGTTCCCACTCCGTTGGCCATAAAATTGAGGATTTTTTTGGCGAATTACCTCCCCATCTATTATATTATGTGTAATGTTCGTGGGGTCGCAGGCTTTTTAATAGAAAAAGGATCGCCTTTACCATGCCGTCTGTGATTGAATACCCACCGCTATTAACCGGTGGGTTCTGTGATATAGCGGAATCGGACTTCGAGCGGCTGTTCGTGGTGCCGTTCAATAGCACTACCCGAAATGGGCTGTGCGCCAAGTTCCGGGAGTGGCTTGCGGCGATTAAGGCCATCCCCATATCCTTAGAGGTTTGGATAGACGGGTCTTTCGTCACGTACAAGCCCGATCCGGCAGATGTTGATGTTTTATGTATTTTGGACGAGGTTGGCGTTAATAAACTGAGTGATGCGGAATTTGAACAGTTAAAGCGGTTACTTAAACGACCTGTGATAATGGCCGAATACGGGTGTCATGTATTCGTTATTCCACGGGGTGATACTGGCCGTTATGATTATTGGTTGAACAGCTTTGGGCGTAGCAATAACGGTTCGCCCAAAGGCATATTTAGAATTTTTATAGGAGCCGGAATATGAAATACACAGTGGAATACTTGACGAATCAACTCCAAGAGGCGACAAAAGTACGCGATGACCTCAACGCAAGGCTGAAAGCCGATCCAGGCAACGGCGCGCTGGAGATATCGGCAATTGCCATGTGCGACCATGTCGAAGAAATACACCGGGATTTGGACAAGGCAACCAGCGAGGTTGCGCTTGGCGAGCCGTCTGATGACGTGGCAATCTACCTCGGCAAAGTCTCGATGCTCAACGTTAGGGGAGCGATCGAACTCGAACTGGCGGACGGGCGCGTAATCCACGGGCGATACCCGAATGATATGGCCGAAAAAATACGGAGCATACACCTCGGCGATCAGCTGAAGTGCACGGTTGGCAGCGATACGCTGATTGATTTGGAACCGGTTGTGGGGNGAACATGAGTTTGTAATTGGGGGATTTTTGTAATTCGCGTATAGTATTGAAACTTTGAAAATAGTGACAGTGATTACCGATTATATGGTATTGTGGAGCAAAAGAATGAAGAAACGTTCAAAACATCAATTAATGATTTTGCGCAAATTGGCTTTGAAGTCATTTAAAAGGAAAGTGCGTTCAAAACGCCAAAAAAAGCGATGGAACAAACAATTATTAGGAGTACCTAAACAAAAGCAAAAACAAAATAGTGTTAGATTTAATATTCAACAACGGCTAAAAGAATTTAAAAACGCTGGCTATAAGGTGCTTGATGCACCAAAGTTATTTTCGTTAACAGAAAATACTGAAAAATCTTTAGAGTTCATAGGCAACGTGGATAATTGTTTCAAGAAAAATAAGAAAGTATTTGTCAATTTGCATAATGTTGAAACAATTGCCCATGGGTCAATTGTTGTACTATTATCGATTTTAGTAAAGTTCAAAGCGCATAAAATTCTTTTTAACGGTAATTATCCAAAAAACAAAAAGGCTAGAAACAATTTGATAAAATCAGGTTTCTTTGAATATCTTTTCAACGAGGACGAAATTCAATTAAAAGATGAATATTCTTTTGAAAAAGATATTCGTACTCATGCTAATAAAAAGGTGGCTCAGGATTTGTCTGATAAAATAATCAAACGCGCTAGTAAATTTATTTGGCAAGAAGAACGCAGCTGTACAGGCGTGCAAAGAGTATTTATTGAATTAATGCAAAATTCTTTTAACCATGCGTCTTCGACAAAACAAGGAGAACACCATTGGTGGACCACAGTTTATTATGCAGAGCAAAGTAAAAAAGTTTGTTTTGCATTCATTGACTATGGTATTGGTATTTTGGAAAGTTTAACAAGAAAAGAAACTAGTCATAAATTTTTTGGTATTATACAAAAAATCCAAAAGAAGTTTAATTCAAAATCAAATGCTGACATGCTAAAGCATTTACTAGATGGTGATATGCATCGTACAGTAAAAGAGTATTATCGCGGGAAAGGATTACCTGGAATTTTTGATGCTTGTAAAAATAACAAGATATCAAATTTGGTAATTATTTCCAACGATGCAATTGCAGATTATGCAAATAATAAATATGAAAATCTAACTCATAAATTATCAGGTACATTCGTTTATTGGGAACTAAATTCCAATAACGATAACAAAGGAGTGGAAGAAATATGAAAATTAAGATTGCAAAAGATTTTAGTAGAATACCGGGGGCAAGACTTCCCGAAGAAGGCGATTTTTCTGGACAGGAATTTCGGCAACAAATTCTTTTGCCAAAACTAAGGGAGGCGATAGAAAAGAAAATCAAATTAGAAATTGATCTTGATGGTACAGCAGGATTAGGTACCTCTTTTTTAGAAGAGTCATTTGGAGGGTTGATACGAATTGATAAGATGGATTACAATCTTGTTAAAGGCACGCTATTGTTTATTTCCAATGATGATCCAGAATATATCGATGAAATTTATCACTATTTGAAAGATGCCTATGAAAAAGAAACTAATTAACATTATTTGTTGCCTTGTAATTCTGTCAATATGCATACCAATCGGTATATTGCTTACTATAGGCCATTTTGATCTTTCAATGCAAATAAGTATTATTGATGCTCTTACATTGCTTGCTACAGTTATAATGGCATTTTATGTGACGACGGTTTTAGAGAAAGAAGTACAGGATGTCAGGATTCAAAAAGAATTGTATATAGCTAAGATTACAGAATTAGAACAGTTATTGGGTAGTTTTGAAACACTACTTGAAGAAGCTACTGTTCCATACCAGAAAGTTAATCGGCGCATATGTTTATGCCGATTAAAAAAACACAGCATTTTTAAGGCTATTAAAGGTAACTTTAAACAAATCAAACCCAAAGAATTTGAAGGCTTTGAAAAAGATATTACTGATAATATAAATATTCTAAGAAAGTTATTCACAGAAACCTCTGTTGTTTCAGTACCTACACCCGATATATCTATGAAAAACAATATTCTAACATATTCCCAAAATAGAATCGAGGAAATACTTACAGTAATAAATATTACAAATGAAAATTTTTTCAAATTAAAAATTAGAATAAACAACTTATGAAGTCACTTTTTGAAGCAGCCTCTTGGCGATGGTAGAGGTGGTAGTTTTGAGCGGGAGTGTAGAGGCTGTCCCATTATTTGTGTAAACCACCTCCGTATACTATGCAAAGACATATTTTTCATCTACTGTTACAAAGGATGAATCCGGCGTACCTTTTGTTGTCTTTCTTGTCCCTGAACGCGAGCCAAGAGGAACAATCGCACGATAACCAATTGCAGAAAGATATGTATCACAGAGATTTTGAAATTCTCCATCTCCCATTTCAAGTATTTTTAGTTGTACATATTCGGCTTTTCCCATATTATTTCCACTCCAACTCCGATAACCCCTCGACAATATTTAGAGTCTTCACACTAACCGCAGTCACCGATAACAACAAACCTAAAATGTAACTTGGCTTGTCATACCTCATATTAACTAATTCCATAACAATCTCCTAAATCGTAAAAATTATCCGTGTATGCCACATACACCTTACCCATAGTGTTAGATTTGCTCGTTATTTACATATACCCTTACTTTGTCTTCATGGTCGTAGGGGATTCTTAAAAGTACAGTCTTGCCGGATTCTGTCTGTACGGTGAAATTCATGCTCCTTGGGGGAGCAGCGAAATCGTCTGAATAGAGTGTATGAATCGCCTCTTTACATGATTCTCCGAATTCGTGTACATCGTATACAGATCCATCAACGGCAGGTAATGCTACATTCAGATTTGACATATTTTCTCCAAGTGATATGGTTATTTACTAAATGTTTTTTTCTCTTTTAGAATTTCNCCCCCGGCAACCCCTCCACAATCTCCTGCGTCTTCACGCTAATCGCAATCACCGATAACAACAAATCCAAAATATAGCTCGGATTGCCTAATTCCTCGGCGTACAAATTCGGGTCGTTTTTTATACCGTTGCCCTTGTCGGTCTTGATTTGGCAGCGCTCCATTATCCGACCGATGGTGGGTTTGCCGTTTACTATGTATTCGTAGACCTTTGACGGGATGTCCTCGATTGTGATGTGCAGTATTTTATTGCTCATCTCTCAATCTCTCCCATAATCCTCCCAGTCTCCCGCAGCACTAGCACGATTTTCTGATAATGCGTAATGTCATCGTGGTCCAATTTCCGGCCCTTGCGGTCTTTTAGCCACTTTTGCGCGGGTTGGTAGCCGCCAATGTAGAACTCCCACGCCTCCTGCGGTACTTTGTCGAAGTATTGGGTACTGTTTATGTAAACCCGGCCGTTTTCGTAGCGTAGCTTGTCTACCTCGTTAGTGCCTCGGATAGGGTAGCCGGCTATGCTTTGCTTTGGCTCTACGCCATCTAATAAGTGCAAGCGGCGGAGTTTTTCGCCTAATTTTGCGAGTTTGCGGAATTGCTTGGCGGTTTCCGGGTAGGGTATGCGCGGAAAATCTATTTTTAGAAATTCTTTGTATTTTTCGCGGTAAGCAGGATTGTGTAATACTGCATAAATGTAATCAAGTATATCGATTGGGGCAAACGTCTTTGTGTTATCGCTTTTCTCCGCTTCAAATTTTATTTTTATAGCATCTGATATTTTCTCAACAATGGTGGTGGCAAGGTTGGGTGTGCGTGAACTGTTATATAAATCCGATTCATCCGCATAAACATAGAGAGGGAAAACAGAACCAGAACCAAAACGTCCTGCGGTTCCAGTAAGATTAAATTCTGAAATTTCATTCGAAACAAAGACATATCTCCATTCACTTGCACATTGTCTTGATACTATTAACCCAATGTTTTCACCTTTCAAAAAATGTTGCATAAGATTTCCACGTGGCATACAATGAAAACCTTTCGAATTACCGGTATAATAAGTAAACCGTTTATCAAAAGGGCGATAATTAATCGCAACAATTTTGTTAAAATCGGGTTTAGAGGTCAAATCTTTCTGCGCACCAACAACGCTCCAATCTCTAGTATCTTTTCCTAAGGCAAATCTATTTCGAGCCTTTTCAGTATCTAATTTAATAAATTCACTTATTGTGTTTTTCACGGCATCTACCGTGTAATGTATAGTCAAATCATCTCGTGCTGTTACAATGCCTATCGAATTTATCGGAAATAGTTCCTGTATCCCAAACCCATTGTCGTATTCTTCTTTAGCTCCATAATTTTGAGGTACAAAAAAATAGCCTGGTGTAGAAGGTTGAAGCCTTGTAAATGAGACTTTGGAAAAGATGTGGTTAGACAAATAATCGTATTTTTCTTCACGATTTCCGTAAAGGTCAAGATGATACACCTCAGCTAGTGTATCTTTCTTTTTCTGTCGTGTCTTGACAAAAATATTGATTGACACGCCCTGCTGAATATCAAACACGTTCTCATCTTTACTACCGTTGGGGCAAACTTCTTTCTTTTTGCTGTTACCGTGTAAATCAATGATATAAATTTTATCAAAGCTCTTCATCAAATTCCAACGCATACCTCTGAAAGTAGGGTTATCAATAAAACTATGATTATTAATATAGGCTAATACACCCTCACTATTTTTATCCACAAAGAATTGTCCCAAACGGATGAATTTACAATAATCATCATTAATCCATTTAGAATTACGCTCTTGCAACGGCAATTCGGTATCTGGTTCTTTTTTATAATCATTCATCAAGTTCATAATCCACTCATTCTTATTTTGACTCTCTCCACTATATGGCGGATTTCCCAACACAACCATAACCGGTGTATCACGTTTAATTTCATTTGCCTCATTTGCTTCCCGTGCTAAAAACTGTGCAAACGGCGTCCCTGTTTCCAAGTGATGCTTTTCCAGCGAATTAGTCAAATAAACACGCAAGCGCTGATTCCCTGTAGATTCAAACCCGGTTTGCGAGAGCAGCCAGTCGAGTTTGACGTGCGCCATTGTGTACGGTGCCATCAGCAATTCAAATCCGTTGAGACGTGGGATCAAATGTTCTTCCACGTAGCTCTGCCACATCCCCGCCTGTTTCTTGAACTTGCTGTATATTTGCCTGACCGTTTCGGCGAGGAACGTGCCAGTACCTGCGGCTGGGTCTAAGATTTGTACTTTGTGTACTTCTACCTCGCTTTCGACCGTCTTTGCGTTTCCGTTTTTATCAGTCTTGTCCTCTTGTATTTTGATTTTCGTTTTTGACGTGTCCGCCAAACCTTTAGGCAGATTAAATTCCTTTTGCAATATCTCGTCCACCGCGCGGACGATGAAGTTCACCACCGCTTGCGGCGTGTACCACACCCCGCGGCTTTTGCGCAGCGCTGGGTCGTATGCGGAGAGAAAGTCTTCGTAGAAGTGGATCATCGGGTCGTTTTGCTGTGTGTCTTCGCCAAATCCAGCCATTACCATTTCTACGTCTGTCGCTTTGAATGCCTCGGCGAGGTCGTCTACGATCCAGCGGATGCGCTCGTCGAGGTCGTAGCCAGCTATATTTTGGAACAGCTGGCGCAAGAACGGGTTGGTCTTGGGGATAAGTTTGGCCGCTTCTTCCCTGCTGAACTCGCGCGTGCTTTTGTGGTGCAGGCGCGCGACAAACATTCCGTATGCGATGGTTTGCGCGTAGACGTCGGCGAAGACTTTTGGGGTAATGTCTGGGATGAGTACATTTTTGAACGCTTCCATTTGCTCGGCGAGTGCGCTGTCGCCGCCCGGTTTGGACAGCACGTTTTCTATGACCCCCGCCATCAATCTCGCTTTCGCGGCCATGATTGTCGCGAGGGCGTCGGAGGAGGTAATACTTTGCGCTTCCGCGTGGCCAAACTGCGAGATTAGCGTGTCGAATTTGTCGGCGCTATCCTTTACTGGGACGATTTTGCCGTCTTTGACTTCGCCGATGCGGACGCTCTCGGTAAACTCGCCATTCCGGTAGAAGTGGAAGTCTAAATAGTCGGTGAATATGATATTGCCGAGCGTCTGTTTGTATCTGTCGAACTGCTCTTTATTCGCTTTCTTGCCGCTCAGGTCTGCATCGCCGATATCTTTCGCCTCGATGTACCCGACGGGTATATCGTTCCGTGTGGCGATGTAGTCGGGAGCGCCGCAGTCGATGCGTTTTGGTTCGTTGGTGATTTGCAGGGCGTCGAGCTTGGGCAATTTTTGGGCTTTAAGGGTGTCTTCCAAGAACCGCTGAAGGGCCGGGCGGTAGCTGTGTTCGGTAGCGTTGCCCGTCTGGTATGTGCGGTTGAGGTCGGCGATATACTTTGTGATTTCAGTTGAAGTCATGGTTATCCGTATTGGTTATTAGTTTTATCCATCCTTTGAATAAATATATATTATGCCGCTCAGAACTACCAAAAAAGAGGATTTTTTATCCTGCCAAGTGGTGTTAGGTCTCATGACGGAGGATAATTGCGGGCTTGGGAGGTAGCTGTAATCCCGCGGCAGCTTATAATCGGAGGTGGAATCCATTCAAAACACCTATGGTTGAGGTATGGTTTATTGGGGAGAGGGATTGGCCCGTCAGAGGCGAAATACAGGCTTTTTTCGCGTTTTTTGAGGGCAGAAGGGGCGAATCCGGGGCTGGCGGGGACTATTTTGGGCTATTTTTTGCTTTTTCGGCGGGGATTTAGTATATTATATAGGAAGAGGGTACGGGATGGCCGAACTTAAATACAAGCTTACGAACGATGTGTTGTTCAAGGCGTTGTTTGTCAAATACAGGGATTTGCTGAAAAGGCTCGTTGCGGCCCTGCTCGGCATACGGGTGGAGGACATCGGGCCTGATTTCCGTGTTACCAACTCCGCTATGCCGCCGGAGGCGATGGGGGAGAAGTTCTGCCATTTGGACATCAACATGACGGTGAACGGCCAGCGGGTGGATTTGGAGGTGCAGGTCGAGGACAAGGGGGACTACACTGAGCGGTCGCTGTACTATTGGGCGCGGGAGTATTCGAGCGCGTTGCCAGTGGGTGAGGACTATTCGCAGTTGCCGCGCACGATAGTCATAAGTATATTGGCGTACCCGCAGTTTCGCTGTGCGGAGTACCACTCGGAGTTCGGGTTGCTTGAGGTGCGGCGGCACGAGCGGTTGACGGATAGGCTGGCGATGCATTATTTTGAGCTGCCGAAGTTGCCGGAGGTGGTTGATGCCGGGGACGAGTTGAAGTTGTGGCTGGCGTTTTTTAAGGCTGATACTGATGAAAAGTTAGAGGAACTTGTAACCGTAGGAGGTGAAATTATGGTACAGGCGGTCGAGGCGTACCGGAGCGTATCCGCGTCGGACGAGTTTAGGGAATTGGAGCGTCTGCGTGACCGTGCGCGGCACAACGAGGCGTCGGCGCTGGCGCATGAGCGGCGGCAAATTGCGAAAAACTTGAGGAATCGAGGTCTTCCGGTTGATGATATCGCGGCGGGTACCGGCCTCACGGTAGACGAGGNGTTAAAGCTGTGAACGTCCGGACGGAGGCAGAGGAGTTGGAGCGTTTGCGTGAACGGGCGCGGCTCAATGAGGCGTCGGCGTTGGCGCATGAGCGGCGTCAGGCTAAAAGTAGAAAATCGTTGGAAATCGCGAAAAATTTTAAAGATAATGGTGTTGATGTAGATACCATAGCGAGATCAACCGGTCTCACGGTAGACGATATCCAGCGTCTGTAGTAGATGTTCCGAGGTATCGCCCCTTGGCGGTAAGATCGCCTTGGGGGGTGGAAAACGATAGTATGTGGCTCTTTTATTTTGGATGGCGGGGAGGTTTTGCCACCTATTTGCCACCGGGCTTGCGCTAAAAACTGTAACTATTGGTAAATCAATGGGTTATAGGCGCAGTTTCGGCAAATGGGAAAATTCCCTCATCTTCAAAATCTTCTTTACCCCTTTTTCTCCGATCCGATGCCGAAGGTGTACCAAGTCTGAGGACGCGCACGGAAAATCCCACCGGAACGTCTCCTCCCCACTGAAATACTGAAAATAAGGGTTCTGTACCCACTGCTCAACGACGCTCTCATCGCTGAGGTCATACATCTGCTTCAGCGGCAATAGCGACACCATCAAACGAATCGGTTTCGCTCGCCTGCCGGTATGGGAATAATGCGGCAAAAACGCATCCTCAAGCTCCTCCCATAAAATATCATCATCCAACTTATACAACGGATGCTTAGGGTTAAGCATCTCGGATAACGTAGTAAACAACTTCTCCTGACCGCTAAATATACGCTTATCTACCATGTTTATAACCGTCCATTCGTTAAAATATTGCAAGGCTTATTTATAAAATAATACTTCCCTTGCAATATTTTCAACCCTTTTTTGCAATAATACGCTTATTGCGTTGGGAATAGCGCTTTTTTAAGGAACGACTAATTAACGATTTGGCTTTCATCTTGGACAACAGGCTCATCGTCCTTATTGAGCACCAGTCTGCTATTGATCAAAATATGCCTTATCGGATGCTGCAGTACGTAGTTGAAACATATAAAAGTATGCACGAACTGGAGGATGACTACCGCAGCAATATCCGGCGGTTGTAGCAGGAGAAGGAGCCGGTAGTTATACGCGTTGCGGGCGGCCGGGAGGCGGTCGCAACGCGTTGTGTTGTGTCTGTAGTCTGGCGTTGTATTATATTTTTGTACAGGTTTATACATCACTGCAAATCAACAAAAAACAATAAAAAACTTGAAAAAATAAAGATAATATCCTATAATACAGGCATGGAAGATAAAGATATTTTGCGCGGGAACCTGAGCCGCCTTGGGATGCGGCAGGAGGAGGCGGCTGTTTTATATGGGTACAGGGAGTTGTCCCCCGATGGCAAATTTGCGGTCAAGGGGACGATTGAGGCGCTTCGAAAGGCGGCTGCTCAATGAAGAAGAAGATTTGCATATTCTGTTCGCTGCCGTCGTTTAATACTGGGATGCCCATAAGCACTTACAAGCTGGCGTCCGGCCTTGTCAGGACCGGGCGGTACGATGTTTGCGCGGTGCTGCCGGGTGACGGCGAGCTGGCTGAGAGGCTGCGGCTTGCGGGCGTGGATGTCAGGGTCATACCGTTTCGCCGGCTGCGGGGCAATCCGTTTTTGATGCTGATTTTTTTGATGAAGTGGGTTATAGCCGGATTCCGTTTGTTCAGGTTTATCCGCGGGAACGGTGTTGATGTCGTGCATTTCGCCGATGTGATAGACGCCCCGTTTTACCCGTGGGCGAAGTTTGCCGGAGCGCGGGTGGTGGCGCATATACGTGTCTGTGTCGGCGGNGCTGTTGTAAAATTTTTGTTCAGGCGGTGGACGGGCCTCTTCTGCTCGCGGGTCATCACCATATCAAAATTTGTGCGGCGTTACTACAAGTTCGGCAAGCGCGCCGTTGTTGTCTACAACCCCGGCCCAGACCGCAAGATTTTTGACCCCAAGGCTTACCCGCGCAAGACCGCCGCGGCTAAGGGCGCGGTGCCTGCCGCGCCGTCCGTCATTGCTGTGGCGTCGTTCCGCCGCGACAAGGGGCACCATAACTTTCTGGAGATAGCGAGCAGGATAAATAAGCGCCTTGGCGACAAGGTTCGTTTTGTTATTGTGGGCGGTGAGGTGAAGGGGCACGAGGATTACTACAGGGAGATGACTGGGCTTGCGCGCAAGCTGGGGCTTGACGGGCGCTTGACGGTTACCGGGAACGTTCCGCATGAAAACGTGCCGCTCGCCATGTCCTGCGCGTCTGTGCTGCTGCATGTGCCGGATTGGGAGGAGGCGCTGGGCGGGGTGATACTTGAGGCTATGGCGATGAACGTTGCGGTCGTTGCCTATAATTGCGGCGGGGNGGGGGAGTGCTTTACCGACGGCAGTTCCGGGTTTCTGGTGAAACGCGGGGATTTTGACGATGCCGCCGAGAAGGTCGTGCAGCTTTTGATATCCAATAAGTTGGCGCACCGGGTAACGGCGGAGGCGCAGGAAGAGCTTGGAGATAAGTTTACTTTGGAGAATTATGCAGGTGGTGTTGAGAGGGTGTACGAGGGTTTGTAGGATTGATATTGGCGTAACTGAAAATATTGGGAGGGTGCGGCAATGCCGGGGTTATTTGGATACACTGACAACGATGGGCTTTCCCGCGATGATCGTATCCTTAACGGTATGCGGGATTTGCTGATTTACGCGGGTGGGGGCAGTTCCGAACCGTTTTATCATGCGGATGGCGTTCACGCAGGGTACTGCGCGCCGTCATTTGAGGCTGTGGATCAACATATTACTGCCGTTGACGGCGTTGCCTGCTGGCTGGACGGGGAGATTTATAATGTTGATGAGTTGGGCGGGAATCAGGCGTTATTATCATTGTCATCGCCGCCATTATCGTCAACAAAAGTTTCGTCAACAGGAATATCATCAAGCCATAAAATAAAGGGGATGATGATATCCGCCTATAGATCCGGCGTTTTGATGGATTTTTTAAGAAAAGCGGACGGTTATTTTTCCGCTGTCATACACGATTCGAAAAACCGGCAAATAAAGTTTATTACCGACAGGTTCGGGTTCAGGCATCTTGCATACTCGGTTCACAACGGGAGAATTGTCTGGGCGACGGAGTGCAAGGCGTTTTTGGCGGTTCCCGGCTTCAGGGTTGCCGCAGAGGGCCAATCGGTTGATGACTTTATGAAGTATGGTGTATTGTGTGATAATTTGACATTGTTGGATGGCGTGCGTCTTGTTGATGCGGCGGCGGTGTTGACGTTTGATATGGCGTTTGGTGAGGTGCGAATAGAGCATTACCGGTTTCCGGAGGAGATACGCCCGCTTACCGGCAAGAACAGTTTGCCCGAACTGTATGAGGAGTGGGGCAGGCTTTTCAAACGTTCGGTGGCAAGGCGAACCGTGTACACGGACGCGGAGCGCACCGGTCTCACACTTAGCGGCGGGTTGGATTCCAGAGCCATTTTGGCGGCAATGCCGGAACCGCTGGACGGCGGGATTAACGCGGTGACGTTTGGTACAGGCGGTTGCGATGATATACGTTTCGCGTCTGCGGTCGCCCGGCTAAAGGGGGCGAATCATCACGTTTTCCATTTGGATGTTGACGGGTGGTTAGAGGGTACGTTTTTTGGGATTTGGGCGGTCGACGGGGCTGTGGAAATTTCTTCGTTGCAGGGTATAAGGCACTTGAGTGAGCTTTCGAGAATTTTCGGTATCTGCATGAACGGTATAGGCGGAGGTACGCTGCAGGGTGGGCGGGCATTGGGTTCGTCGCTTTTTTTAGAGCATGGCCGCACAGCTTCTGGCGCGCCGGGTTTGCAGATGGTGCGGCGCAGGTTTACCCGGCCCGGCTTTAGGCCCGACGAGTTGTACTTTAAGGTGCGGATGCCGTTCTTTGACAGCGATCTCTACGATTTTGTGATGGCGTTGCCGGAGGATGTGAGGCGTACGCGTATGTTTTACCGTGGGGCGCTCCTGCACAACTTTCCGGAGTATTACATGAACATTCCATGGCAGCAGGCCGGTGTGCCCATAAGCCTGCCGCCGTCGGTTTTTGACGCGAGATTCTTTTGCAACAGGGTCTTGTGCCGCGCCAAAAGAAAATTACAGGGCTGGGGCCTGCCGTTTTCAGACACAAAACTGTTTTTTGATACGCCTGCGGCGCTGCGTCAAAAAGGGAACCGCGCGCTTGCGGAAAAAATATTGAACGACCCGAACGCGGTTTGGCCCGATTATATTTCATGTAGCGCAGATTCATTACTTAATGCCGGAACGAAGAGGCTGTGCAGGGTATTGACCTTTGAGGTCTGGATGCGGTTGTTGAATGATACCGGATTCAGGAAGCGGTATATCACACTTGGGTGATCTCATCGGGCGGGTATCGCCGCTGTTATTGTATCAATGCCGCCGTACGTGTTTGATTGCGCCGACTAATTGTGTAAACGCCTCTACCCTGAGTATAAGCAGGCATAAACCGTACACGGCCGCGCCCCCGGCCGCCAACGCCGCGCAATGTATCAGCCCAATGTTATCGAACTGTTTCATTGTAAAGTGCAAGGCTCCCCCCATGATTGCCGACGCAACGGCTACAGGGGCGATACAGCGGAATGGTTCTCCGAACCGGCATTTCAGAAGACGTGATTTGAAGTAGTCTATAACCGCGATAAGAACCAGCGTATGCACCGCCTGCCCTATAAGAAATACGTCTATGCCCAGTGGTACGAGCGTGAGTATCAGCGCGGCCAGGGTCAGGACGGCCGTATAATCTATTTTCAGGTACAGGCCTGCGTCTTTGACGAGCAGCACGTTGTTTGTTATTGTATAGATTGACATCAGCGCGCCCGAGACGCAGAGTATGCGCAGGTACGGTATAGCCGGCATCCAGCTTTCGTTGAGGAAGAGGGCGAAGAGTGGTTCCGCCATGATGGCCAGCGCGGTCAGTATCGGGAGTATTATCGCTGCGGCGCTTTGAACTACCTGTCTTTGGGCGTTAAGCAGCCTTGCGTTATCGTCTTGAATTTTTGAAAATGATGTGAAGGACACCTGCTGTACGGCGAGCGTTATGTTGTTGGACGCCATATTGACAATCCTGTCCGAGAACGAGTAGTATCCGAGCTGCAGTGATGCGTAGATTCTGCCGATTAGGATGGTGCTCATGTTAGCGCACAGTACCCACAGTACCGTGGCCAGAGTGAGAGCGCCGCCGGTTTTGAAGAGTTCTTTGAACGATTTCGCGCAAAACTCGGGTTTGGGCCGCCATCTGACCGTGCATCGGTAGAGTATCATGGCGGCGAATGACGAGAGCAGTATCTTCGCCGCGAGGCTCATCNCCCCGAAGCCGTTGTAGGCCATCCATATAGCTGCCGCGCCGGAGAGTATCTCCGAGGGTACGGTGATGAGCGCCAGCAGGCTGAATCTCATGCTCCGCCGCAGCTCAACGTTTTGCACTATTATCATGGCGTTTATGATGAGGGTAACGCCGAGCAGCCGTATAAGCGCCGCCAGCTGCGGTTCGCCGCAGAACCGCGCTATGTACGGGGCGCAGAGGTAGACGACCGCGTAGATTATAAACGAGAGCGCGAGGTTGGTCAAAAATACGGTGTTGTAGTCGGCCGGCGTTACGTTCTTCTTGCGTATCAGCGCCGATTTAAAGCCCCCGTCTATGAGCACCATGGCTATGACGAGGAACGCCATAGTCAGACCGACGGCTCCGTAGTCGGCCGGGGTAAGAAGGCGCGCGAGGCAGATCGTAACGATCCATGTAACGCCGTAGCGCCCGAACATCTCCGTGAATGTCCATATTACCCCCTTAACGGTTCGCTTTCGGAGGTTTGCGGTATCATCAACAGGTTGGCTGTCCATATGTTCAAATATAAATCATGCCGCCGCGTTTTGGAAAGATGGCGTAGAAATAGTATTTTGACGTTACGTCAAGCGTTGCGAAAATATGGGATTAAGCATACTTGTTTAGTATACTTTTTGCCGGATGCGGGCCATATCCCGGCAAAACGGAGCTGCGGCCTGAGTGCACCGCCACCGAAATCAAAATCAAGCCGGGGGGGTATAGTTTAGATATATAATTCCTCAAATATATTATTTCCCTTGCCATGAATTATTTTTAAACAGAATGGTTTGGAGCCGGAGTTACCTGTAAACAGGCGGCAGAGAAGCAAAGTTTTTAAGGAGGAATTGAGTGAGATTTCTGGATGCCCGGATAGACCTGGATTGCGGGTGCAACTACAAGTGTATCTATTGCCTGAACCGCCGTTCGGCTGGCGGTGCGGCTACCGTCTATCCGCTTGACAAACTTATAGAAGTTTTGCCCCAATTGAAAGAATGCTGCTGGAGCGTATTTCTTGCCTGCGGCGGCGAGCCGACGCTGCACCCGAAATTCGGCGAGATAATGCGTGAGCACGTTCCCCGCTTGTTGCCAAAGACCGACGTGTTTTTAGTGACGAACGGCTTTCGCCTTAATAAAAGCGTGTGCGAGGCCATTGTGGAATCGGGGATCACGAGGGTCAGTATTTCCGTTGATACGGTTGATCCCCATACGTACGGCAGGCTGTGCGCTTGTGCGCCCGGTACGCTTGATGTCGTTTTGGGCAACATAGAGATGTTGTTGAAAGTGAGGGGCGCCAAGAAATACCCTAAGGTGTTTCTGACCTCCATAGCGATGAAGAGCACCGTAGAGAGTATGCCGGATGTTTGCGCCTGGGTTGTGGGTGCAGGTTTGGACGGTCACAGGATACAGTATCTTATATCTTATGACATTGAGGAGATGCGGGATGAGTATGTGGCGGGGACTGCAAAGGCTTGCCTGTCGCTTGCCGAATGCAAATCAATTTTGAGCAAGGGCGGCGTATACTGGGATATCCCGCTGACGTTCAAAGACAAGGTAGTATCGATGATGCTGGGAGCGCTGTTTGTAAAGAACAAGGCGGAGTACCTTATAACGTCGGCGAAAAAACTTCTTGCCGCCGTCCAAAAGCCCAACTGCCGGTTCGCTGGGCTGATTATACATATAGATAACGCCGGGAATGTGGAGTTTTGCGACAGAAGCGGTATCTCGCCGGGCAATCTGTATGACGGTTCCGGTGTGGAGCTGAAGCGCCGCGTTAAGGAGACATTTAACCGTATGCGTAAAAACAGGATGAGCGCCTGTCCGGATGAGTGCTCTTATCTGATGAAGAAGTAGAGGCGGTTTAAATTGCGGCTGTGAATTCGGGCCGTGATGTTTTATAGCTGGATGGGAGGGGTGGAATGGCTGATGCGTGTGTAACAGCGGCATCGCGGGAGAGGTGGCTTGAGGTTGCGAAGGCTTGTCCATGCGCCACGTATTTCCACACGCCGTACTGGTATGAGCTTATCGCGCCCGGTCAGCGCCATATCGCCGTAGATGTTACATTTGACGACGGCGTCTCCGCTATTATCCCCATCGCGAAAATAAAGCGTGCATGGGGGCTTCTTATGGATCACTTCTCGTCGCCGCCTGGCGGGGCCTATGGCGGCTGGTTCAGCGCATCCGCCTTAAACGCCGGGCATATAAGGACGCTGGCAAAAATCCTTACATCACATAAAAACCTGACGTTCAGGATCAATCCGTTCGACAATTCGCAGACGTCGCTTTTGACGGTAACTATGCCCGCGCCGTCGTCCTCCATAATGCTTATGAACGACTTTACGCACACGCTCGACCTGACTAAGGGCCGCGCCGCGCTTTTGCAGGGGATGGCGCGGGGCCACAGGAGCGCGGCCAAAATCGCGGAGCGCGGCGGCATTGTCATAAAAACCGCCGAAACGGTTGACGAGTGGGAAAAATACTACGGGCTCTATATGGACTCGGTAAACAGGTGGCTGGCCGGCGGCCCGGAGCGGAGGCCAAGGATCATCCATCCGCCGGAGCTGTTCAGGCGCATCCGCGAGAACCGCACCGGCCACGAGATACTCTGGCTGGCGGTGAAAGACGGCGAGCCGGTGTCGGGTGCGGTGGTCTTTTACTGGGGCAGGCACGCGGTGTACTGGCACGGCGCGTCGGCGGCAAAATATTTTCATCTGCGTCCGAATAATTTGCTGTTCAGGGAGATAATTGCCGACGCGGCGGATAGGGGGGCGGAAATATTTGATTTCAACCCAAGTGGCGGTTATGGCGGCGTGGAGACGTTCAAGGAACGGTTCGGCGCGCGGCGCGTGGCGGCCCCGGTGCTGCTGACCCGGACGCCTCTCAGAGCGTTTGTTTCGCGTATCCGGAGGTGTTGTCAGGCGGGTCGTCAGAAATAATTCATGCCTGCCCCCGCGCGCCCATGAATTATATTTATATGGATACGATGTATCAATCCATATTATAATAATAGGACTAAAAAATGGCTAAAATAATCGAAGAGGTCTCGCGTACATTTTCCGAATACCTCCTGATCCCGCGCCTGACCAACGCCTCCCATCAGGTCAGTAACGTATCTCTGCGCACGCCAGTGTCGCGGTTCAAAAAGGGTGTCGAGCCGGCGTTTTGCCTCAATATCCCGTTTGTTACGGCGAGTATGCAGTCCGTTTCCGGCCCGGAGATGGCGATAGCCTTGGCCCGCGAGGGGGGGCTGGCGTTCATATACTGCTCGCAGTCGGTGAAGTCGCAGGCCGATATGATAGCCAAAGTCAAATCGCACAAGGCGGGTTTTGTGACCTCAGACTCGAACCTCAAGCCGACCGATACTTTGGGCTACGCGGTGGAAATGCGGCGGCGGACCGGGCACTCGACTATGGCGGTTACCGACGACGGGGCCGCAGGCGGGGNGTTTTTGGGGATACTGACGGACAAGGATTACTGGGAGTTCGATGATGACATGAACCTCCCGGTCAGCGACTTCATGACGCCAAGGGACAAGGTGGTTCTCGCGAGTACCGGTATATCGCTGCATGACGCAAACATCAAGCTGCACAAGAGTAAGAAGGAGTGCCTGCCGATACTGGATCAGGACAACCGCCTGCAGTCGCTGGTGTTTAAGAAGGACTACGTGGACCACATGAACAATCCCGGCGAGCTGCTCGACGCGCAGAAGCGTTTCGCGGTGGGGGCGGGCATCAATACGCACGATTACAAGGAGCGTGTCCCGGCGCTTGTCGACGCCGGCGTTGACGTTTTGTGTCTTGACGCCTCCGACGGCTACTCCGAGTTCCAGAAGGAGGCCGCGCTGTGGATAAGGGAGAAGTACGGCGACAGCGTGGTAATAGGCGGCGGCAACGTGGTGCACGGCGACGCCTTCAGGTATCTGGCGCAGGAGGCGCAGTTAGACTTCGTAAAGGTGGGGATAGGCGGCGGGTCTATATGCATAACCCGCGAGCAGAAGGGCATAGGCCGCGGCCAGGCGTCGGCGATGATGGCGGTGGCGGAGGAGCGCGACCAATATTATAAGGAAACGGGCGTATACGTACCCATCTGCTCCGACGGCGGCCTCTCCAACGACACCCAGATAATAATAGCCCTCGCCATGGGGGCGGATTTTGTGATGATGGGCCGCTACTTCGCCATGACCAACGAGAGCCCCACCCCAAGGGTCTCCATAGGCGGGCGCATCTACAAGCCCTACTGGGGCGAAGGCTCGAACCGCGCAAGGAACTGGCAGCGGTACAGCCAGGGCAGCGGGGATACGGGGTTAAAATTTGAAGAAGGCGTAGACGCCTACGTCCCCGTAGTAGGCAATGTGAAAGACGTCCTCGACCTGACGGTATCAAAAATCAAGGCCGTTATGTGCAACATGGGCTCCCTGACCGTAAAGGAATTTGCGGATAACGCGGTGCTTACGAGGATATCCGAGCAGTCGTTTGTCGAGGGCGGGACCTCGAACGTCCTGTCGTTAGATAAGGATATCCCCAGAAACGTCTGAACCGGGATTGCCTGAGGGGCGAGGCTTTGGGGGTTGATTTTTAATCCCTTTAATCCTGTTAATCCACGTTCAGGCATTTTTTTTGCAATAATCTCACACTATATTCGTATTAATCAGTAATAAATGCTTTCACTGCCACTTTTAACTAAACCAGCAGGAGGATTTTTGTATGTCCNCCCCCAGCAGCACCAAAACCAAAGTTGTCAGGCTTGTTTCATCGACTGCCATAGTAGTAGCCGCCGCGGCGGCTCTGATTTTCGCCAACAGCGGTTCCGACCAGCGCCGCCCGTCGCGCGGTTCCGTCAATTTCGGCGCGCAATCGGCCCCCAAGGTCAACGTCCCGCCGGCGATGCAGGCTTTTACCACCGTTTTCGCCGATGTGGCTGAAAACGTCGTTCCGACCGTCGTCTCCGTCATTCCGACCAAGATCGACACCGTGGTCTTCAACAACAATCCGTTTTACCAGTTCTTCAACGACCCGTTCTTTGGCGGCGGCAACCCGTTCGGGGACTTTTTCGGGGGCCGCCAGCCGCAGCGCGGCGCGCCGCCCCAGCAGCCGCAGCGTCAGGAACGCCGCCGGCAGGGGCTGGGTTCGGGGGTGATTGTGTCGCGCGACGGCTATATACTTACCAACTCCCATGTTGTGGCGGGGGCCGATGAGATAGAGGTGCGCACGTCGGACGGCAGGAACTTCGCCGCCGACATCGTGGGGCAGGACTCGCTTACCGACGTGGCCGTGCTCAAGATCAAGGACCGTGTAAACAACCTGCCCGTGGCGTTCCTCGGCGACAGCGACAAACTGCGCCCCGGCGACTGGGCCATCGCGGTCGGCAACCCGTTCAGCCTGACCTCGTCGGTTACCATGGGCATAGTCTCGGCGCTCGACCGCACCACCGGGGCGCAGGGCGGCGGGGCGGCCACTTATCAGAATTTCATACAGACCGACGCGGCGATAAACCCCGGCAACTCCGGCGGCGCGCTCGTCAACATAAGGGGCGAGCTTATAGGCATCAATACTATGATATATACGCAGTCCGGCGGCAACATGGGCATAGGGTTCGCCATACCAATCAACATGGCGCGGCGGATCATGGAGGACCTGATATACGACGGCAAGGTCAGCCGCGGGTGGCTGGGCGTGTCTATACAGGAGCTTGACGCGTCTACACGAGAGGCTTTCGGGGTATCGGCGGATATCCGCGGCGTGCTCATAGGCGACGTGTTCAAGGACCAGCCGGCGGACAAGGCTGGGATAAGGCGCGGCGACATAGTTACGAGCATTGACGGCAAGGCCACCGAGTCGCTGAACCAGCTGCGCAACAACGTGGCGGCGATACACCCCGGCAGGACGGTTCCCGTGGAACTGCTGCGCAACGGGCGCAAGGTAACTGTGCAGGTGAGGCTGACGGCGCGGGACGAGACGGCTGCGGCGGCGGCGCCGGAGGGCGCTCCTGCGGGGGACCAGCAGGCCCCACAGCCCACCGACGGTCAGTTTGTGGGGATGAAGGCCGGCCCGCTCACGAAGGAGGTCCGCGACCAGCTGGGGCTGCCTGCGGCCATACAGGGGGNGGTGGTGGCCGAGGTCGCCCGGGGCAGCCAGGCGGCGCAGGAGGGGCTGCGGGTCAACGATGTCATACTTGAGGTGAACCGCAGGCCTGTGCCGTCCATGAAGGATTTTACGCAGGCGGTTAAGGGCGTGAAGCCCGGCGATTCGGTCCTGTTCCTTATCCAGCGGGAGGGGAGCACGTTCTACCGGGCGTTCAGGGTTAGAAAATAGCGCTTATTGCGTGACGCGCTGATATGGGGGCGGTTTTGGCCGCCCCCATATTTTTTGCATTCTTCTTGACACCGCAGTTCTCCGCAAATTATTTTTACTCTTTGATAGTCAGAAATCAACCAAAATCAACCTTTTTTGGAGGAAAACATGTTAAGATTGAGGGCTCTCGTATTACCGGTTATTGCCCTGGCCCTGATTGCCGGCTGCGGCGGCGGCATCAAGGAGAAGGATATGGACGAGGCGCAGGCGCGTATCGACCAGCTTAAGGCCAAGGGCGTGCCCGACGACAAGGTGTCGACCCCAAGGGTCCACCTCTACTCGGCCCGCGAGCACTTCGGCAAGAACAATAAGGCGCTTGCCAAGAAGGAGATGGAGTCTATGGAGGCCGGTTTGTTGGAGGCCGAAAAGTTCTATTCGGAGCAGGTAGCCACCCTCGGCCCGAAAATCGAAGCGGCCAAGTCCAAGGCGCAGACGGAAAAGTCGAGCCTCAGCGGCCATCAGGTCAAGAAGATCGACTCCCTCGTGCGCATTGTCGACTCGTTCAAAACCATGGATTGGCTCCTGCAGGCCAACAGCAAGGCCGATGAACTGGTAGCCCTGCTGCCCTACCTCAAGGAGGACGAGGCGAAGTCGACGCGCATCAGGCGCCAGATCCCCGGCGAGTGGGTATTTGAGGACCGCGCCAAAAGCGTAGAGCACAAGGATGTCAACGCCCTCACCCGCAAGGTGTTCCGCTTCCAGCCGGGCAACAAGGTCCACCTCACCGAGAGCAAGAAGGGCCAGAGCGGGCCGTACCTGAGGGAAGACTGGGAGTTCAACTCCTGGGGCACCTACGACTTCAGGGGCGACACGATAATGCTGCAAATCAGCCGCTTCCAGGCTCTGCGCCAGATGTTCACGCGCATCCATATGGTAGACGGCAAGCCGGTCTGGAAAGACGAGCCGGGCCCGACCTACGACTCGGCGATCACCGACGGCAGCCAGGACAGGCACGTCACGTTCGAGGACCTTAAGGCGGACTTCAAAAAGGTCCGTTAATCGGCACCCCTCAGCGTTGGGGGGTATTGCGGTGAATTTGCAGTGATTTTTTACGTTATACGGCGTTCTTCGGCAGCGAAGGGCGCCTTTTTCTTTAACTCCACACTCCAAGCTTCAAACCGCGTAAAAAAATATTATGCACCGGGCGGCCGTCCCACAATATATATTATATGGTTATGTTTATAGCCGTACTAACCATTATCACGGAAGGTGCTCATGAAAAAACTCAGCGTTATTGCAGTCGCAGCGCTCGTCACGATGTCCGCAGTCTCCAACACCTACGCCCTCGCCGGCGTGGGGTTTCACTGGGGCTTTGACTACTCTATGGGGATGGAAGATGTGCCAAGAGAGGCGATAAAGCTTGGCGATGCCGGTTTTACGGTCGGAGGTTTCACTCTCAGCAGTGATTCCCTGTTCTACGTTTCGAGGATGGATTGGAAGAGCTCGCCGATCAACTTCGGCGGCAAGCTGTATGTCGACATAATCCCTTTTATTGAGACCATAGAGTTCTCGTGCAACTTCGGGCTTTGGCAGTACAACGGCTCCCTGCACGTCCTTGATCCGGAGGCTACCGCCGGAACAATCACAACGGAGAATCCGACGCCGACGTATAAATACGGGGAGCCAATTCCTCTGACGCTCAAAAACACCGGCCTCGGGTACATTGGCTTGACCGGCACCCCATACGCCAAGCTGCAGTTAGACGCCACAATACGCAAGACGATCCTTAATCTGTGGCTCATAAAGTTCAGCGCTGGCGCCGGCGTCAGCGCACACTTCGCGACCCCGCTTTTGAGCAGCAAAATCGTTGAAAGCGCGCTTAACATAGACATAAACGAGTCTACTATTGCCGACCTTGCCGATCCTTCAAGCGCCGTTGCCAAAGACGCCGCCAAAAAGATCGTTCAGGAGATAATAGACGAGGCCCTCGGCAAACCAGCCATGGGTGCGCACATCCTGCTCGGCGTGAAGGCCAAACTGCCGGTGGTGCCCATAGGGATCTACGTAGACGGCAAGTATATGCTGCCGCTCAGCAAGTTCGACAAGGACGCGGGGGATGGGATCAACGGCTTCGGGCTGCTGGTTAATGCCGGTATATCGCTGTCGCTGTAAATCGTTTTATGTATTGATATGTGGATGATATCGTGGGCGGGGTTTTAAACCCGCCCCTGCAATTGATATATGGATGGGATTTAAACCCATCCGCACATTTGGCAAACGTATGACATTGGGATTGGACGCAAACTATGGAAACACTGAAAACGCTGTTTTTGGGAATAATTCAGGGCTTGACGGAATTTCTGCCGGTCTCCTCATCCGGCCACCTCGTACTCGCCCAGACTTTCATGGGGGCAGGCGGCACCGGCGAATCGGGCTCGGCTATGCTGCTTGAGGTTATGCTGCACGTGGCAACGGGTATCGCCGTGCTGTGGGTGTTCCGGAAAGATATAGCCGGCATCATCACCGGGTGCGTCTCTAAGGATACCATCGTCAGGAAAGAGTCGCTGACCTACTCAGGGTGGATAATTTTGGGGACAATCCCCGCGGCGTTTGTCGGCATATTCTTCAATAACCAGATAGAGGCGCTGTTCGACACCTCCAAAGGGACGATGCCGGCGTACCTCACGTCGTTCATGCTCTTTGTTACCGCCGGGCTCCTCCTCTTCTCGTCGTGGAAAAAGAGCAATGGCGCTGACGGCGGAAAGCTGACGCTGATAAGGGTTATAGCAATCGGCCTGATACAGGCGGTCGCCATCACGCCGGGCATCTCCCGCAGCGGGTCGACGATAGCCATGGCGCTTCTGGTTGGCGTATCGCGCACCGAGGCCGGGCGTTTCTCGTTCATGCTCGCGCTGCCGGCAATCTTCGGCGCGGCGTTGCTTGAGGCGAGGCACGTGGAATCATGGGGCGCGTTGATGACGGTAGACCTCGCGGCGGGGTTCATCGCGAGCCTTGTTGTGGGTATTGTCGCGTTAAAACTGCTGCTGACGTTTATCCAAAAGGGCAAACTGCACTATTTCGGATATTACTGTGCCGCCGCGGCGGTAGTCAGCCTCGCGTTGCTAACGTTTTTTCCGCCTGTTTCAAGCGGCGGGTGATTGATAATATAAATTGCGGCGGGCGGCCGTGTCCCCGGCCGCCCGCTGTGTCAGATCGGAGAGATACCGTATGGATGATGTTAATGCCGTCGATATGAAGCGCCTGTGGGCCCCGTGGCGGATGACCTATATCACCGGCATTGAGAAAAAGGACGAGGGGTGCATCTTCTGTTCCTATCCTAAGCAGGACCGCGCCAACGACTGCGGCAACCTTGTACTCTATCGCGGCGAGCGGTGCTTCGTGATGATGAACCTCTACCCGTACAACAATGGCCACCTGATGATCATCCCGTACCTGCACACCTCCGACATCCTCGGCGTAGACGCCGAAACCGCCGCCGAGCTTTGGGCGCTCGTATGCAGGTGCAAGGAGGCGCTATCAGCCGTAATGCATCCGGAGGGGTTCAACATCGGCATGAATCTGGGCAGGACGGCGGGGGCGGGTATCGACCAGCATATCCATATGCACATAGTGCCGCGCTGGAACGGCGACACGAACTTCATGCCCGTGGTGGGGGAGACCAAGGTAATGTCGCAGGCGCTATCCGCAGCCTACGATGCGCTGTATCCCCATCTTAACAGTTGAATTTTGCCGCCGCGCAGGATTGCGTAGTCGTACCGGTCTAACCACGACCCGGTGTTGCAGTAGTCCCCCCCGGCGAAATTTACCAGATCGGCGCGGTGCGTGTGCGCGAAGATTACCAAATCGCGCGCCCCGCCGGCCATAAGCGCCTCAGCCGCCCGGCGGTATCTGTTGAGCGTCTTTTGCGGTATCTCCACGCCGCGATATTTGCGCTTTGACGCCGCCGAGACGCGCCCACCGCCCCATATCCCTATGTCGGGGTGTATCGCCCTGTAGAGCGCCTGTAACGGGCCGTTGCGCAGCAACTTGTCGGCGATCCTTAACAGGCTGCCCTTGCAGACCTTGTCGCCGTGGCTTATGTGGGCCCTGCGCCCCTGCAGTTCCGCGTCTGCGCAGCCCCGGTGTACCGCCACCCCCGCCGTCTCCTCCAAAAACGTCCCCAGCGCGAAGTCGTGATTCCCGCCCACGTAGTGCACCCGCACCCCCGCCTCCACCAACCCGCGCATTATATGCAGCACGGTAAAATAGTCGCGGCGTATGACCGACCTGTACTCAATCCAAAAGTCGAACATGTCGCCGACGAAGAACACATCGGTGGCCCGCCCGCGCATTTCGGCGGCCAGCTCGGCGAACTTGGCGGTTTTGGCGGCCTCGTCGGCGTCGAGGCCGAAGTGGGCGTCGGAGACGAAGTATACGGTGTCCCTGTCCATGTCAGGCCCCGCCCACGCCGTGCGGAGGCGTAATTGCCGCCGCCGATATCAATCCGGACAGCGTTACCGGTATCGGCACAGATACCGCCGCCCCCGGCATCAAAGCTGATTCCCCTGCGGCGCCCCTATTCCCAGAGGTCATCGGTAGTATCAAGGTCGCTCGCCATATCGCTGAAGTTGGCGTTTTCGTCGTGGAGATTGCCGAAGTTCAGCTCGCGCATCTCCTCCTCCTCCNCCTCCTCGTTCCCGATCACCTCGTCGTCGTCTTCGTTGTACCGCTCATCGGCGTCGCGCAGGATGTCGTCGGCATCAAACTGCTCGTCAAGAATCATCTTACCGTCCTCCCCGGTTAAAAAGCCGTTTCCGGCCGTTTATTAAAGTTTAAAATAAAAATCCAAATTTGTATGAATAATAGTCTATTCCCGTTCCATTGTCAATACTTTTTTGAAAATTTTTTAAAATTCTTTCCGGCTTATATTATTTTATTGCTTACACTGGTTTGGCAGCCTTACCCCAAAACAAAGGACAGAGCGTTTTGCAAACTAAGAAAGCAGTCAAGAAAACGGCAGTTTCGGCCAAAAAGCCCCCAAAAACAGCTATATTTGTAGAGCCGGTCAATGGAGGCGTCACCGCCGCCGCGGGATTCTCCGCCGCCGGCGTAAAGGCCGGCATCAAGGCGAGCAGGAAGGCCGACCTCGCCGCCGTCTTCAGCGACCGCCCCGCCGCCGCCGCGGGGACCTTTACCACCAACGCCATACGGGCCTCCAGCGTAGACTGGTGCGAGGCCATACTGCCGTCGCAAAAAATCCGCGCGATCCTCTGCAACGCCGGATGCGCAAACGCCTGCACGGGGGACCAGGGCGTGCGCGACACCGCTGGAATGGCCGCCATCGCCGGAGTGGAGCTCGGTGTGCCGCAAAAGAGCGTGCTCGTGGCGTCGACCGGCGTAATAGGAAAATACCTGCCGATGGAACGCATCGCCGACGCTATGCCTAAACTGGCCGCCGCCCTGTCGTCAACCGCTGCGGCCGGGACCGCGTTCGCGCAGACTATAATGACTACCGACCTCGCCAAAAAAGAGTCCGCCGTAAAGATCACAGTGGGCAAGGAAGCGTTCTTCATAGGCGGGACGACAAAAGGGTCGGGGATGATACACCCAAACATGGCCACGATGCTCTGCTTCATAACCACAGACGCCGCCATAGACAGCGCCTTGCTAAACACCGCCGTCAAGCGCGCCGTCAACAAAACATTCAATAACCTTACGGTCGACGGCGACACCTCCACAAACGATATGGTCTTAGTAATGGCCAACGGCGCGAGCGGCGTCAGCGTCAAGGGCAGGGGAGGGGCTATGGCCGCGTTCGAGGAGGGGCTGTTCGCCGTTTGCAACGACCTCTGCAAAAAAATCGCCGCCGACGGCGAGGGCGCGACAAAGCGCGTGGAGATCAACGTAACAGGCGCGAAAACGGAAGCCGACGCGCAGCTCGCGGCCAAAGCGGTAGCAACATCCAACCTGACAAAATGCGCCCTGTTCGGCAACGACCCCAACTGGGGAAGGATAGCCTGCGCCGTAGGGTACTCAGGCGCAAAATTCTCCAAACAGAAAATGTCGATACGGCTATGCGGCCTCGAAGTCTTCAGGAATCTTCAGCCGGTGGCGTTCGACCACAAGAAAGCCCACGCGCAGCTGAAGAAGAAGGTCGTAAGCATAGATATAGACCTGGGCTTAGGCGGCAAGTCGGCCACGGCGCATACTTGCGATTTCAGCTACGATTACGTGAAGATAAATGCCGAATATCACACGTAAATAAAATATTAAAAAACCTGATAAAATGGAGCTTTTTTTAATATTAGTGTATTAAAAGTTTACCTTGGGATTTACCAATATCCTACCTGTACAAAATAAACATATACGCCGAGAATATCAGCAGCAGTATTCCGCCCTCCCAGCGGTTGATTTTTCCTTTTGACAGGGGGATCATGGTTAGCAGCAGCACTATGGAGATGCCGAAGAGCCATAGCATATCGGAGACGAACATCGGGTGGTTGTTGACGGTCAGCGGCTTTACGATAGTTGTTACGCCGAGGACGCCGGCGATGTTGAAGAAGTTTGAGCCTATTATGTTTCCTATGGACAGGTCGGCCTCTTTTCTGAAGGCCGCGATAAGCGATGATATCAGTTCCGGCGCGCTGGTGCCGACCGCCACGATTGATACGGCGATTACGCGCTCGCTGACGCCCCATTGCAGGGCTATTTCGCGCGCGCCGTGAACGAACCAGCCGGAACTGAAGTACATGCCGATTACCGCCGCGAGAATCATCAACAGCGCGATTGCGGGTTTTATTGTGGGGGCCTCTATATCTTTGGAACTGGAGCAGCGGCGAGATTTAATCACGGACCATGCGGTATAGGTTATCAATATAGCCACGAGGCAGATGCCCTCTATGGTGCCGATTGTGCCGTTGAACCCGAACAGCAGCAGCAGGCAAGTTACGAAGAACATTACCGTGAAATCGAACCCTATCGCCCTGTTGCGTATGGGGATGGGGGAGATGAGCACCACGATTGCCAGAATGCACCCGATGTTTGCGATGTTTGACCCGATTACGTTTCCGAGGGCGATATCGTGCGCGTTGTCGAGTGCGGCGCCTATGCATATGAACATCTCCGGGGCGGAGGTGACGTACGCGACTACTGTGAGGCCGACCACGAGCGTGCTGATTTTAAAGTGGCGGGCGATCTGTATGCTGCCCGTCACGAGCCAGTTGCCGCAGAATATCAGTACGCCAAGCCCCCCGGCGAGGTACATATACGGCACAAACGGGGCGAAAGCCGTACCTGTGAATAGGTGGTCCATACTGAAATCCGATCCCTTGTATAATATTATCCCGTATGCCCGAATCCGCCCGCGCCGCGGGATGTTTCGGATATCGTGCCGTCTTCGGTGAACGATACGTCCATCGCGGCGCGGGCCGGTACTAACTGGGCGATTCTGTCCCCGCGCTTAATTACAAAATGGTCGTCGCCGAGGTTGATGAGGATGATTTTGACCTCGCCGCGGTAATCAGCGTCAATCGTACCCGGAGTATTGAGGACGGTAACGCCGTGTTTTAGCGCAAGGCCGCTGCGGGGGCGGACCTGAATTTCGAAACCTTCGGGGATGCCGAAGCAGAAGCCGGTTGGGATCAGCGCGCGTTTGCCGGGGGGTATCGTCACATCGTCGTCAACGGCGGCGCAGACGTCGCACCCGCTGGAACCGGGCGTCATGCGGTTGGGTATGGGCAATCCATCCCCGTGCGGCAGGCGTTTTATTGATATTGATGTCATCGTGGGTTTCCGTAGGGGCGCGATAAATCGCGCCCATGTTTTTCGCGCCGGTATAGAACGCGGTAAATCGTAATCATATTCTTATCCGCATCAATACAGGGCGCGATAAATCGCGCCCCTGCGATGCGTGTAAAAACTATTCCAACAATGCCTTCCGGCTTAATTTGACCTTGCCCATCCTGTCGAACCCGATCAGCTTGACCCTGACCTTGTCGCCTACGTTGAGCACGTCTTCGACCCTGCCCACCCTCTCGTGCGCGAGCTCGGAGATGTGGATGAGGCCGTCTTTGCCGGGCAGGTACTCGGCGAACGCGCCGAAGTCTACCACCGTTTTGACAATCGCGTCGTAGATCGCGTTAAGCTCCGGCTCGGCCACGATGCCCTTGATGCGCTTGATGGCGGCGTCGCGGGAATCGCGGTTGGAGGAGGCTATCTGGATCGTGCCGTCGTCGTCTATGGAGATTGTGGCGCCGGTGGTGTCCTGAATGTCGCGGATTACTTTGCCGCCGGGGCCGATGACCTCGCGGATTTTGTCCTTGTCGATCGTCATCGTGCTGATGCGCGGCGCGTAGTCTGAGAGCTCCTTGCGCGGCGTGGGGATTGCGCCGGACATGGTGTCCAGGATCTTGATGCGCGCGTCTTTCGCCTTGGCGAGCGCTTCCCGCATGATTTCGGGGGTGAGGCCCTTGAGCTTGATGTCCATCTGTATCGCCGTTACGCCGTCGCGCGTGCCGGCAACCTTGAAGTCCATGTCGCCCACGTGGTCTTCCGTCCCCAAAATATCCGTCAAAATAGCGATGCGGTCGCCCTCTTTGATGAGCCCCATCGCCACGCCGGCTACGTGCGTTTTGATGGGCACGCCCGCGGCCATGAGCGAGAGGGAGGAGCAGCAGACCGTGGCCATGGACGAGCTGCCGTTAGACTCCAAAATCTCGGAGACGATGCGTATGGTATAGGGGAAACTCTTCTCGCTGGGCAGCACCGGGGCGAACGAGCGCTCGGCGAGGTGGCCGTGGCCTATCTCGCGGCGGCTCACGGACGTCATGCGCTTGACCTCGTTCACCGAATACGGCGGGAAGTTGTAGTGCAGCATGTACGACTTGTCGTAGTTGCCCTGAATGTTGTCGATGTGCTGGATGTCGAGCTTGGTGCCGAGCGTGGTGGCTACGAGCGCCTGCGTTTCGCCGCGTGTGAAGAGCGCCGAGCCGTGCGCGCGCGGCAGGATGTCGAGGTCGCAGGTGATCTTGCGTATCTCGTCGAGGCCGCGGCCCCCTATGCGGGTAGACGTGTTGAGGATGGTGCTGCGGATGTCCTCCTCCTCAAGGTTCGAGAATATCGACGCGATCTGCTTTTCGGATTCGGGGAACCTCTCCTTGAGCGCCTCGGTAATTTCGTCGCGCAGCGCCTTTACGGCGGGGTAGCGCTCGTGCTTGACGCCTATGAAGCTCGCGTCGTGCAGCCTGCCGCCGGCAAGCTCTTTCACCGCGTTTACCAGGTCCTGATTGACTTCGGGGACTTTGTAGGGGGCTACCTGCTTGCCGTTTGACGACATCAGCTGCTTCTGCAGCGCGGTCAGCTTTTTGATCTCGGTGTGCGCCATAAGTATCGCCTCAAGGAGCTTGTCTTCCGAGAGCTCCATCGCGCCGCCCTCGACCATCATTATCGAGTCTTCGGTGCCGGCCACGACCATGTCGAGCTCGCCTGTCTGCGTTTCCATAAGCGTCGGGTAGATTTTCAGCTGCCCGTCTATCATGCCCACGCGCACCGCGGCTACCGGCTCCTTAAACGGCATATCCGAAAGGCACAGCGCCGTGGAGGCCGCGGTTACCGCCAGTACGTCGGCGTCGAATTTCTCGTCCGCCGAGATCACCGTGCATACGATCTGCACCTCGCGGCGGTAGCCGTCCGGAAACATCGGGCGGATGGGGCGGTCTACGAGGCGCGCCGCCAGAATCTCTTTTTCGCTCGGACGCCCCTCGCGCTTGATGTACCCCCCCGGGATCTTACCCGCAGCGTAGGTCTTCTCGATGTACTCCACGGAGAGCGGAAAGAAATCCGACTCCGACATCTCGACTCCGCAGCAGGCCGTTACGAGGACCATCGAGTCCCCGAGGCGGACAATCGCCGAACCGTTTGCCTGCTTCGCCATCCTGCCGGTCTCAATAGATACCTTGAGGCCGGAAACTTCTGTTTCAACCGTTGCGTAACTCATACACTCTTCTCCTGATTTATATTTATTCTTTTAGACACCAATATAATATTTAAAGATCACAAAAAACATTCTTTCGCCCGCCGGATCATAAGCTGGATATCTTGCTTGCGGATTCAGCCGATAGAACTGCCGTGCACCGGACACCGGCAGCGGGCGGCGTTGATGCCGCCATACAATGTCCGGGGAGATTGGCGGGCGGTTGATACGGATACGCATCAGCCCGCGCCGCCCGGCTCCACTTTCAAAACCCCACACTCGCGCAAAACTACTTGCGGATGTTTAGCTTCTTGATAAGCTCCCTGTACCGCTCAATGTCTGTGCGGTTCAGGTAGTTCAAGAGCGAACGGCGCTGGCCGACAAGCTTAAGCAGGCCGTAGCGCGTGTGGTGGTCCTTGGGGTTTGCCTTGACGTGCTCGGTAAGGTAGTTGATGCGCTCGGTCAGAAGCGCGATCTGCACATCCGTATTGCCCGTATCCTGCTCGGACTTGCCGTACGTCTTCGTAAGCTCCTGCTTACGCTCCTTCGTTAATGCCATTTTACAGCCTCTCCTCTAAAAAATATTTATTTATTTGGTTAACGTCCGCCGCTATCCGGGCCTTCAGCGCGTCTTCGTTTTGGAACGCGACATCGGGCCTTATGTATTTGTGCAGCCACAGGTAAACGGGTTCGCCCACCTCCGGCTCTCTTATGCTTTTGTCGTACGACAGGGCGTGGAATTCAAAATGCGTGTCACGTCCCTCATACGTCGGGCAGTCGCCGAAATACATCGCGCCCGATAATTTTCTGTTTTGGGTATTGGTATTGACACCGCCGCAGTCCGCATCATCAACATCCCCAACTATTTCAATTTCTGCGGCGTACACCCCCGAAGGCGGTATGACCTTGCCTGACTCCGGGCATTTGAAGTTCAGCGTGGGGAAACCTATCTTCGTGCCGACCTTGACTCCCGCCGCCCGCTGCGCCAAAACAAAATAAGGACGGCCCAGCATCGCCGCGGCGTCTGTTATCCGTCCCTCACTTACCAAACCCCGGATACGGGTAGACGAAACAGGCGCCTCCCCGGCAACCTCCAAAGGTTCCGTAAGTACCTTAATATGGTATTTGCCGGCAGCAAAGTGTAAATTTTTCTTTCCGCCCTCCCGGTCACGCCCAACAAGGTGCCCCTCGCCCATCACCCACTCGCGCGCCCCAAGCCGCCTCGAAAGCACCTTTCCCACAAACTCCTCCTGGCTCATCTGCCGGAAGCTTTCGTCGAAATTTACGCGAAAAACGTAGTCTACGCCTAATTTTTCCAACAAAACGGCCTTCTCGGCGAAAGGCGTGAGCAGCTTCGTGGAGAGTTCCGGGAAGAGGATGGAACGGGTGTGCGGCTCGAAAGTGACCACCGCGGAGGAGTGGCCCCGACTCCGCGCGAGACCCACGGCCCGGGCTATTAGCCGGGTGTGGCCAAGGTGCACGCCGTCGAAGTTGCCCACCGTGACGACGCTCTTCAGGTCGGGCGGCAAGGTATCTTTTTCGTCTATGATCTTCATAAAAAAACTTTTTCGGGGTGGTATAAATCCCCGTCAACCCTCTTAAGTACCGCCGACAGCGCTCCCTCAGAATCGAACGCTATAAGCATATTTTTTGAACAGTCGTTGTCAACGGATTTATCCCCGCTGATTACGACCTTCCTGCCCTTGGAAATCTCCGACTTCTGCGCGTTGTCAATAACCGTTTTCAGGGAATCGTCAAACGCGCCGTCTGCATTGATAATATAATTCATGCCGTCGGACAAGTGCTGATAATCAACCGCCATGGACAAGTCGAACCGCCCAGTCCTTGTCCTCCTCAATTTGTTGACAAACCCCTCAGCGCTGATATCCGCCGCCTTGACAATGTCTATCGCCAATGATCTGACATACGTCCCCGCCGAGCATCCAACGGTAAAATCCGCCCGCCTTTCGCCGATGTCGTACCCGCACATCTCCAGATCATATATGGTGACGGCGCGGGCCTTCATCTCCACATCAACCCCCTTGCGCGCGAGTTTGTACGCGGGGGTTCCGCCGATCTTTATCGCTGAGTATCGCGGGGGGATTTGCTCAATCGTCCCCGTAAATCTTTTAAGTACATCGGTTAATTTATCCGCAGATGGGATGACATCGCTCTCCGCGGTAACATTTCCCTCCGCGTCAAGCGTGTCCGTGCTCCGCCCAAAGGTAACGCTGAACTCGTATACCTTGGGTTCCAAAGACAGATGCTCAAGCAGCCGTGTGCACCGCCCCAAAGCGACAACCAAAAGCCCCGATGCCATGGGGTCCAGCGTGCCGGCGTGTCCTGCCTTGGATATCTTTAACGACCGCCTGACCGCCTGAGCGGCGGAGAATGACGACGGCCCCACGGGTTTGTCGACGCAGATAAATCCGTCCAAAAACTACATCCCCAATTCTTTCGCGAGGAGCCCCAGCATCTGCGCCATAGCTTGGTCATACGGCAGCTTTATCGTGCACCCGGCGGCGCAGCTGTGCCCGCCACCGCCCGCTATGCCCTGCGCGATTTTCCCCACGTCAATCCGCCCAGTAGACCGCAGGCTGATGTGCGTCTCCTCCGGCGTGTGCTTAGTCATTATCCCCACCTCAACGCCCTCCGCTGTAACCGTGTTGTCGGCCATACCCTCGGAGTCGCTGTACTTAGCGCCGATCTCGTCCAATACCGACATCGGCATATCCATGCTGCATACCTTGCCGCCTAAATGGAATTTAAGCGTGGACCATATCCGCGACTGCAGCGTAAGGGCCTGCGGCGTGTGGCGCGAGTAAACCTTTTCGTATAACCCGGCGCTGTCTACCCCCAGCTCAATCAGGTCGGCGCATACGCGCAGCACCCAGCTCGACGTGTTGTTGAAGCGGAAACCGCCGGTGTCTGTCATAACAGCGGCGTAGAGCGCCTCGGCTACGTGCTTGGGTATAACGGTCCCGCACTCCTTGAAGAACGAAAATATGATCTCGCCTGCCGCCGCCGCCGTTGGGTCTACGTAGTTCAGCGCGCCGAAGTTCGTGTTGTCGCGGTGGTGGTCTATGTTTATTATCATCTTCGCTATAGTCTCGCACCCGTCCCACCCTAACCGCTTTATGTTCGAACAGTCAAGCACCATCAGCACGTCAAATTTCCCCTGCGGCTTCTCCTGGGTTATGAGGTTTGAGTCTGTGAGGAACGATAGCTTTTGCGGCAGCGGGTCGGCGCAGTAGCAGGCGGCCTTTTTCCCCTTGCTCTTGAGGTACCATAAAAACGCGAGCTGCGAGCCCACGCAGTCGCCGTCGAGGCTCTGGTGGCTCGATATGAGGAACGATTCGTTCGTGTCAATCGCTTTAATAAGTTCTTTCCAGTCCATCTGTCTATCGCTCCGCGCTTTCCGGTTGATGTTCTGCAGATTGCCCGTTCCCCGTTGTGGCAGCCAGATCGTCTTTGATCCCCCTGAAGAGTTCGTTGATGTGCTGGCCGTATTCTATTGAGGTGTCGAGCTTAAATATCAGGTGCGGGAAGTTTTTGGTTGTTACGCGCGAGGCCACGGTGCGCTTTATGAACGGCGCCGCCTTGTTGAGGGCGTCTATGGCGTCCTGCTTCTCGTCGCCGCTGCCCATGATGCTGGCGTAGACTGTCGCGTTGCGCGCGTCTTTGGCTAATTTTACCTCGGTTATGGTGACGATGGCGGGGATGCGGGGGTCGCGGACCTCTTGTGAGATTACGAGGCCGATCTCCCTGTGGAGCATTCCGCGCAGGCGTTCTACATGAAATTTTGGTACTGCCACTGATTATCGTCCTTGTAAAGTCAAAGTCAAAAACTTTAAAGTCAAAATCAAAGTCAAAATCATTAAAATCAAAGTCAAAGTCTATTTATGGGCGGGGGCTTCGCCCCCTTTTGACAGGGGGGCACAGCCCCCCCGCAACGCCCCCCTCTTCTCGCAACGGCAACGTCAACGTCAAAGGCAACGTCAACATCAAAAGCAACATCAACATCAAAGACAACGTCAAAAACAGCAAAATCAACACAAAAACTACTGTTTGGTTAATTTCCTTGCTACTTCGATTTCTTCAAACGTTATTATGCGGTCGCCTTCCTGAAAGTCCGAAAAACGGTCTAACATTATACCGCATTCGTAGCCTGATTGAACCTCCCTTACGTCTTCCTGTACACGCTTCAGGCTGGAAATTTTTGATTCTGCCAGCTCTACGTCGTCCCGGATTACGCGGGCTTTGGAGTTGCGGTTCAGGGTGCCGCTTTCTACCATACAGCCGGCGATTGTGCCTATCTTCGATACCTTGAAGACCTTGCGGACTACTATCTCGGCTAGTACGTTCTCGCGTATTTCCGGCTTGAGCATACCCTCCATGGCAAGGTGCACGGCGTCTACCGCTTCGTAAATGATGCGGTAGGTGCGTATCTCCACGCCCTCTTTTTTGGCGAGGTCTCTGATTTTGGTGTTGGGGCTTAGGTGGAAACCTATGATCAGCGCGTTTGAGGCTACGCCGAGCATGATGTCCGTCTCCTTGACCGCGCCCACGCTCTTGTGGATCACGCGCACCTTGATCTCGGGCGTGCTGAGCTTCTCAAGCGAGGCGGCGAGCGCCTCTACCGAGCCGTCCACGTCGCCCTTTATTATAAGGTTGAGATTCTGTACGCTGCCGGCCTTGATCTTCTCGTGCAGGTTGTCGAGCGATATGGCGTCTATGCGGCGCATCTCCCGCTCTTTCTGCGCGAGGCGGCGGCGGGCGCTTATCTCGCGCGCCTCCTTCTCGTCGTCCATCACCCTGAAAGAGTCGCCGGCCTGCGGGGTTCCCGACATACCCAATATCAGTACCGGCTGGCTTGGCCCCGCGCTCTCTACAATTTGCCCGCGCTCGTTGTGCAGCTCGCGTACGCGGCCGCTGTGTATGCCGGTTACGAAAGCGTTGCCCTTTGTCAGCGTGCCGCGCTGTATCAACACCGTGGCGATGGGGCCTTTCCCCTTGTCAAGCTCCGCCTCTATGACAACGCCGTGCGCCTTGCCCTCCGATGTCGCCTTGAGTTCGAGAATCTCCGTCTCCAAAGCGAGCGTTTCCAGCAATTTATCTATGCCGTGGCCGGTCTTTGCCGATATCTCTACGCAGGAGACCTGCCCGCCGTACTCCTCTACAAGCACGTTGTAGCTCGCGAGCTCGCCCTTTATCTTCTCTGGGTTCGCCGTGGGCAGATCAACCTTGTTTATCGCCACAACAAGCGGAACGCTCGCGGCCCTGGCGTGGTCTATCGCCTCGCGCGTCTGCGGCATCACCGCCGAATCGGCGGCTACTACGAGCACTATTACGTCGGTAATCTGCGAACCTCTGGCGCGCATGGCCGTGAAAGCCTCGTGGCCCGGCGTGTCTAAGAAAGTTACTGGCCCGTGTTTCGTTTTAACCTCGTAGGCGGCTATGTGCTGCGTTATGCCGCCCGACTCGCCGGCTATAACGTTCGTCTTCCTTATATAGTCTAACAGCGAGGTCTTTCCGTGGTCGACGTGGCCCATCACCGTTACCACCGGCGCGCGGGGCAGCAGGGCGCCTACAATCTCCTCAGACGCCTCCTCGGCCTCGTCGTCGGCGGCGTACTCGTCCATCAGGCTCGCGGTGTAGCCGAACTCGTCTACCACAAGCTCAATCGTTTCGAAATCGAGCCGCTGGTTTATAGTAACGAACGCGCCCATCTCCAGGCATTTTGTAATGACGTCGCTCGCCGTGACGTTCATCATGTTGGCCAGCTCGTTCGGCGTTACGAACTCGGCTACCTTGAGCACCTTCTTCTCGGTGTCGGCAGTGTCGTCGCGCTGGTCCGCCTCCTTCTTGTACTTCTTTTTTGTCGCGCCGGTGCCTATCTTTGCCAGCGTCTTCTTTACGTTGGCCTTGAGCTCGATCTCGTTTATCTCCGGGCGCTCGTTCCTGTACTTGTTGCCCTTCTTCTTGTGCTTGTCGGGCTTGCCGCTCGTAGGCGCCGATTTTTTGTCGTCCAATACGCCGCCGGGCGCGGCGGTTTTGGGCGGCGGGGCGTTCCTTGTATCTGCCGCGGGCGATGTGCTGCCGCCGTGCCCGTGTCCGTGGTGGGGGTGCGGTGACGACGGCGATGACGACGGCGCGAAACTGCCCTTAGCCCACGACTCCTTTTGGTGGTACTTGCGGATGGGCGGGCCCTTGCGCTGATGCTGCCCTTGCGAGTCGCCGCGCTGTCTCTCAGACTGTGCGCCGGCAGCTGCCGCAGAGTGGCCGGATTGCGCCCTTGTGGCGGTTTGCGCGGGCGGGGGCTGTACGGCGGAGGCCGGCGCAGCTGGCGCAGGTGCCGGCGCGGCTGGCGGCAATGCAGGTGCGGTCGCAGCCTCAATCTCCTCCTGCGCCTTCTGCATCGCCTGCTTCTTTAGCTCAAAACGCTTCTTCATCTCCGCACGCTCAGCCTCAAACTTCTCCTTGATCTGCGTGCGCAACTCCTCATCCACAGTGCTCATGTGGCTCTTAACCGGAATACCCATACCGCGCAGCATCTGTACCATGGACGTGCTGGACATTTTGAACTCTTCCGCGAGCTCGAAAACTTTCTTTTTCGCCATTAACTACCACCAACCTCTCAATATATCAGGTATTCCAAATTCTGTTTTTGGGTGCGACATACAATTAATATAGAGCACAGTTTTTACGTTTTTTTGGTCACACCTCGCTCTTATTGGCGTTTTCTATCGCCGTCTCGGAATCCTCATCGGTCTCCGATAACGACACTACGGCGTCACTTATTATCTCTTCATGCACAGAATCAATCACCTCGTTCTCCGCCTCGCTTTCCNCCTCCTGACGGATAGCGGTGAGCGCTACCGTTACGCCGGCTTCTATCGTGTCGTCACCCTCTTCGTCGTGTACTATAACCGCGTCGGCGGATGAAGCCGGCTCTGCGGCCTCCTGCGGCCCGTCTACCGGCACTGTATCCGGCTTATCGGCAAGCGCCACGGCGCGCTGCTCATCGGATAAAGACGAAAACTCCTCGTCGCCGAATACGTCGATCTCACGCGCAAGCATCTTGGATGCCAAACGGATGTTCTGACCCTCGCGACCTATCGCCAGCGCCAGCCCGTCTTCGGCTATAACCACCACGATCTTGTGATCGCCCACGGGGATGACGCGCTTCACCTCGGCAGGCGCGAACACGCGGCGCACCAGAAGNGACAACTCGTCGGTCCAGTTTATGATGTCTATACGCTCGTTGGATAACTCGCGCACTATGTTCTGCACCCGGTTGCCGCGCATACCCACGCACGCGCCCACAGGGTCAACCCGGCTGTCGGATGTGGTAACGGCGATTTTTGACCGGTGCCCGGGATCGCGCACCACCTTCACTATCTTTACGGTCTTGTCGGATATCTCCGGCACCTCGCTCTCAAAGAGCCTCTCCAAAAAGTCTTCGCACGTGCGGGAAATTATAACCTGCGGCCCCTTGGTGTTGCTCTTAACCTCCTTTATGCACGCGCGGATGTTCATGCCCTGCGAGTAGCGCTCCTTGCGTATCTGCTCGCGCAGGGGCAGTATCGCCTCGGTACGGCCTATGTCTACCAGTATCACCCCGCGCTCCACCTGCTGCACTTTGCCGGTTACGATCTCGCCTATGCGCTCGCTGTAGTCGGAGAAGATGCGGTCGCGTTCAGCTTCGCGCACGCGCTGCACTATAACCTGTTTAGCCGTCTGCACGGCCATACGGCCGAACGCGTCAATCTCCAGCGTGTCTACCACCACCTTGTCGCCGACGTTGATCTCCTCGTCCTCCATGCGCGTACGCGCCTCTTCCAAAGTTATCTGGTACTCGGGGTCCTCAACGGCCTCCACCACCATCTGGCACTTGTACACCTCAATAGTGCCCTTTTCGCGGTCGACCTTTACGTCAACAACGTCTAACGGCGTGCCCAAATACTTCTTGGCCGCAGTGGTCAGCGCGTCCTTGATTGTCTCAAGAACCAAGTCCATGCCTATGCTCTTGTCCTTGGTTACCGATCCCAGCGCTTCCACGATCTCCGCAGCTTTAAGCGCTTCCTTGTTTACTTTCTTCTTCATTTGGTACAAACCTTTCCGCATCCGCGTTACAAACTTACTTAAAATCTTTTACTTAATAATCCTATTTAAACCGGACTTCCTCCCTGCCGCTCAGAATATCGGCAAGGGGGACAGTTACCGTATCATTGCTCTTACCCTTATCCGCGTTGATGGCCAACAACCCGCCAACACAGCTCACAACCTCCCCGCGCACCGTCTTTTTGCCGTTTACGGCTGCGCTCAGGTGCAGCGTTACGTCTCGGCCGGTTATGCGGGCAAAGTCCCGCTCAGTTTTCAATGGCCGGTCTATACCCGGCGACGATATCTCAAGCGTGTAGGGCTTGCCCTCAAAAAAATTCGCCTCGTCCAGCGCCTCGCCAAGCGCCCCGCTCACGCGCTCACAGTCCTCAATAGACNCCCCGCCGGGCCGGTCTATAGTCACCCGCAGGACCGACCTCGGCCCCGAACCGAAAAACCGGGCCTCAAAAAGCTCGACCCCAAATGTCGCTATTTTCGCCTCTATAAGCGGCCTGATTTGCTCGAATGACGCCATAAAACAACCTTTTTTATAGCAAAAACGGGCCACATGTGCCCGTCAAGTTAACCAAACCCGAACGAAACGATACCAAAACATCATTACAATATAATATATTGTATACGCCTGCGCAAGAAGAAAATTTTTTTGAGGCAAATTTTATTTGGGCCCGCCGCGCAATCCCCCGGCACCGGGTAGTATATCCGCGCCCGGCAGGGGTGTTTATTCGCCCGCAGTCTCCGCAGGTTCCTCTTCGGCGCTTTTTGTAACCGTGGCCTCGTCAACGCGCTTGTCCTTCACGCTTTCCACCTTAAAGTGAAGCCCTCCGAAGGTGATCTCAGGCGTCTCGTCTTCCGAGGGGATGCGCCCAAGCTGCCCCACTAAAAAACCGCTCAAAGTCTCGTAGTCGTCTACCGGCAGCGGCACGCCGATATGGTCCTGAACCGCCTTCAGGCCGGTTATGCCCTGAATACGGAACGTATTTTCGTTTACCTCGGTAATCTCGGACGGCAGGTTTGTATCATACTCGTCATGTATGCTGCCAACTATCTTTGCCAATAAGTCCGCCATGGTGACGATGCCCATAGTGCCGCCGTATTCGTCAATTACCACCGCTATATAGGTCTGATCCCTGCGCATCTCCTGAAGCAGCTCGTCCGTCCTCTTTGATATGGGGACGAAATAGGGCTCCCGCATCAACTTCTTTATGTCAAAGCCAGTGCGGTCGGGGTTGGCCGCCATGTAGCGCAGCACGTCTTTGGTGTAAAGTATGCCGCAGACCTTATCAAGGCTCTCTTCGTAAATGGGCAGCCTCGTATAGAACTCTCCCGTCAGCATATCCGTTACGGTTTTGAGGCCGGCGCCCGCAGGCAGCCCCACCACGTCTAACCGGTGCGTGCAGATGTCCCCCGCAGTCAGTTTGTCGAATACGAAAATGTTCTTGATCATCCCGTGCTCGCTCTCGGCTATTTGTCCCTGCTCGCTGCCGGACTCCACTATAAGCTGGATCTCCTCCTTCGTGATGTCCCCGCCGGGGGCGTCGTCCCTGAAACGTATCAGCCTGAGGGCCAGCCTCGCGGAAGCGGCGAGGAACTTTACCACGGGCAGCGCCAGAATGGAGAGCACATTCAAAACCGGCAGGGCGTGTATGGCGTAGGGAATGGCGTATTTCATGGCTAACCGCTTGGGTACAAGCTCGCCGACAATGAGGGACACGTACGTCAGGGCGGCCGTAATCGCGAGGAACGCCACCGGCTCGGCCGCTTTCTCCGATATGGGCAGGCCCATCTCCTGAATCCAGTCCACAAAGGGGTCCGTGAACGAGTTGGCCGCGTAGGCACCGGAAAAAAACGCTATAAATGTAATGTACAGCTGGGTAGTGGCGAAAAAATGGTGCGGGTCGTCTATTGTGGCCAAAAGCCGCCCCGCCCCCTTGTCCCCGCCGTCCGCCCGAACCTTGACCCGGCCCCGGTTAGACGAACTTATGGCGATCTCCAAAGAGGAAAGTAGGCCGTTCACAACGATCAATACCAGCAAAATCACTATACTGTGCAGCAAAATCACGCTCCAAATTATACAAACGGTGTGGAGTTTGGAGTGTGGAGTGTGGAGCCAACGTAAAAATCAACGTCAAAAACTCCAAACTCCACTCTCCACACTCCAAACTATCCGCTCAAGGTATGATAACTTTATGTATACTAAATATAGTCTCTGTCAGCACTTAAAACCAAATTTTTTTAGCCACTCCCTGCCGGACTCTTAAAATGGGCCGCCGCCTTAAGACTGGAGCTGGAAAGCGAAAACAGGGTAAGGTAGCGGATATGCCACTTTTTTTGGGGATACGGATAGTTTGGATAATTTGAATTGTCGGGAATAATAAAGTCTGTTAAATCTTAAATTGTTGATAATTTTTATTGTTAAGGATTACTGATTGATATTATTCCCAAATATCTGTGAAATCTCATAATTCAGGGGTTTTGGTATCTTCGACATTCCTTGTAGTATTCAGGCAGATGCTATACCCCTACCAATACTATTATCGGCAGTATCCCGGTTTTCTTAACAGGTTGATCAATCCCTGAGGAAAGCCCCGCACCACCACTCGTTTTCTGTTTGCTGGTTATCAATCCTGAACCCGAATTTCCCGGCGGTGTTTATGACCTCGTCTTTTTCGCCGGCGAGGATACCGGACCAGATCAGCAGGGCGCCTTTTTTTGTCATCGCGCGGATTTGGCCCAGCAGGGGGGAGGATTCTGTCGAGAGCATATTCATTATCACCACATCGAAAATTTTATCCGTATTGGTACCGGCGCCTGCATCGGCATTGACGGCGTCTAATGTCCCTATCAGAAACTCTATGGCCCCGTCCCGGCGCGGGGGGTTATCCCGCAAATTTTCCGCCAGGTTCTCACGGCAGTCCTCGTCAATCTCTACCCCCAATGCCGATCCCGCCCCTGCGTAATCGGCCACAAAGCACAATATGCCCGATCCCGTGCCGATGTCAAGCACGTTCTTCCCGGCGACCTCGTTTTTCCGGCTTATGAGCATCTTCGCCGCTAACCGCGTGGTCTCGTGGTGGCCGGTGCCGAACGCCATTTTCGGCTCGATCTTTATCCACGCCTTTCGCCCCTCAGGCGGCGGCTCAAGCCAGGTGGGGGAGACCCACACGCCCTCCGCTATCTGCGCCGGCTCCATAGACTCCCGCCACTTCGCGTTCCAGTCCTGTTTGTCATCCACAAACTCAATTGCCGCGTCGTCAACGGAGAGCATTTCTTTTAGTGATGACGCCGCGTTATCGGCGTTGTCCTTATCCGCAAAGTAAAAAATCAACTTTATCCGCCCGGCGGCCGCGGCCTCTTCCACACATCCGCCCGCGTCATACCCGTACCCTATGGCATCGGCTATCTCGTGCTGATCCCCGGCGATAGTGCAGGTCAGGCAGTACATAATTCCTCCGTTACCGCCTCATCCTGTTAAGCGTTTTGGCTATGCTTATTGCCGTATCTAACCCGGGCGACGCGATAATGCCGCTGCCTGCGGAGCTTTTTAGGCGGATTTCGTCTTTTCTTTTGAGCGAGAAACTGCCCGCCACTTTGTATTCGAGGGCCTCCGATTTTTGCCGCGCGGTGTTCATCTGGCGCTCCCAGTGCTGGACTATGGAGATGCCGCCCATCACGGATATGAACCAGGCTGCCGCCAGCGTTGGGAGAAGCGGCGTGCCAAACGCGTCCGGTGTGCTGACGAAGTACGCGATAACGCTCATTAGCGCACCCAGTATGGCCGAAAGCCCGCCGAGGTACTTCCACGACCTGCCCTTGTCTATCGGCAGCTTGCCTACGAGGCGCCCGGTCTGCCCGTTCATCATGAACTGGTAATTTTCATTCTGGTATCTGGTGTTCAGGACCCACACGGGGAAGAGGCCGTAGCTGACCTTGCCGTTGTTTATGTTTATGGCGGAACTGGCTACCGTTACCGAGGAGTAGCCGTTTATGGTGTTCTCAAACTCTTTTATGAGCGATGACCTGATTCGCCCCGCGGCGCGCTCCTTGCTCTTTTCGGCGCTTACGTCGTACTTTTCGGCCACGTAGCCCGCGAGGAAAGATTTGTGGAACTCTTTCATCTCGCTGTAGTGGAAAGGCTCTATGGCGTCCATGTAGCCGTCGTCCATTTTTTCGGAGCCGTCTACCGGTATTTTTTCAAATGCGATGGAGCCGTCGCGTATTACCGAGTAGTGCTGTATCTCAGTGTAGGCGTTTTTGCCGCTCCCGCGCCTTATTTTTTTGACAGCGTTGAAGTATACGCNCCCGCTGGCGTTGGCGTCGAAGAGCCAGAAGGGGACGTATATGCCCTGCATGCTGTCTACGTGGTTCTCCTGCGTAAAGAATTTCGGCAGGAGCCGTTTTTTCATGCAGAACTCTTTCATCGCGTCTGCCGCGGCTTTTTTTTCGAGCTTGAAGGGGATAACGTAGTCGGGCTTGAGGTCGCCGCTCAGGCGCCTGATGACGATCTGCGCGTTGCCGCAGCACGGGCATACGGCGGCTACCGTGTTCTCATTGCCGAATAGCTCCGCCCCGCAAGACGGGCAGTTGCCGGCGGCGAGGTCGTCTAAGTCCGCACCGTCCCAGGTGTTGTTCCCGGCGCTGCACTCAAAGCCTTCCTGCGCCGAGGCGTCTATCTCTTTCTGGTGCGCCTCAAGCGCCGCGAGCTCAAACCCGGCGTCGCAGTATGGGCACTTCATCTGCTGTACGCTGCTGTCGAACTTGNCCGCCCCGCCGCAGTTGGGGCATTTGTATCCGTCAATATGCATTATTGCCTGTATTCCGTTTCCCGCACTCCGCGCAGAACTTGCCGGTGTTTCCGGCGTGCCCGCAGGCGCACGTCCACGGCCCCGCCGGCATCGGCGCCCCGCAGTCGGCGCAGAATTTCCCGGTGTTGGCGTGCCCGCAGGCGCAGGTCCATCCCGCCGCAGGGGCAGGCATCGGCGCGCCGCACTCCGCACAGAATTTACCCGTGTTTGAGTGGCCGCAGGCACAGGCCCACGCGTTGGCGTTGGCCGCCTGCCCCGGCATACCGGCTACCGGCGCCGGCTGCTGCGACCCGCCCATCTGGAAGAGGTTTTGCGCGTTTATCCCCCCCGCGCCCTGCGCCATACCCATGCCGAGGAACGCGCCCATCGCGCCCATTCCCGCCTGATTGTTGGCCGCGCCGACCATCGCGTCGCCCTGCGATGTAACGAGGTGCGCCGCCGCCATGGTGGGGTCGCGCATAACCGCCGTGGCCTGCAGCTGCTTGATGCGTTTCTCGTCCTCCGGAGACGCGGTGCACGTTATGCCGAAGCTCGCCACCTCTATGCCGCGGTGCTCACGCCACTTGGCACTCAGCTTTTCGTTGAATATCTCGGAGAGCCGCTCGGTGTGGAACGATATCTCGTGGTACTCAAGCCCCCCCAGTTCCTTGAGCGCGGGGCCCAGCACGGTTATGATCTCGGCTTTTAATTGGCTGTCGATCCTGTCTCTGGTATAATTAGGGTCTACGTTGCCGCATACGTTGGTATAAAAGAGGATCGGGTCGGATATGCGGTAAGAGTACTCGCCGTTGGCCCGCAGGCTGATTGTCAGCTTCAGGTTGATGTTGGGGTCGTAAATAAGGTACGGTATGGGCGCCGGCGTGCCGTACTTGTTGCCGAGGATCTCTTTCGTGTTGAAGTAGTAAATGCGCTGGTCCTTGCCGGGGGTGCCGCCGAACTTGAAGCGCTCCCACATATTCTTCAGGGTGCCGCCCACGCGGTTCTTGAAATCCCCGTAGAAGATGCTCGACTCCGAGGACTGGTCGTAGGTGTAGCGCCCCTCTTCGGCGCAGAACTCCGCGATCTTGCCGTTGTCTACTATAATCGCCGCCTGCCCCTTGTTCACCACAACGCCGGAGCCGTTGGATATGACGTTGCTCTCCCCCTTAACATTGGTATTGCGCCTGGCGTCCCTCTTCTGACCCTTGGCGACCAAAACGCTGGCCTCCAGGCTGTCGCATACGAAAAACTCAAGCCATTGGTCGGCCAGCGTGCCGCCGACAGCGCCGAGCGCCGCTTTGATTAATCCCATAAATCCCCCAGTAAATAAATAGGCTAATGTGCCGGAATATTTGATAGTGCCATCAATAAAGATATATCATACCATGCTATCCGTCAAGAATTATCTGTATTAATGTTGATTGCCGCCCCATACGCAAAATCAACCCCTACTTCACCGATTTCGACCGCTTGATAGCGCAAAATTCCCCGCACATGCTGCACAGGGCCTGATCGGCGGGGGGGAGTGAGTCACGGTATTGACGCGCTTTGTAGGGATCGACGCACAGCGATATCATCCTGTCCCAATCCAAAGCGATTTTTGCGCGTGATACTTCGTGGTCCCACTCTATCGCGCCGGGGTGCCCCTTCGCCACATCAGCGGCGTGGCCCGCGATCCTTGAGGCGATTACNCCTTCACGCACGTCCTCTATCGACGGCAGCCGTAAATGTTCAGCCGGGGTGACGTAACACAAAAAGTCCGCGCCAGCCATGCCCGCGACCGCGCCGCCTATCGCAGCGGTTATGTGGTCATATCCCGGTGAGATGTCCGTAACCAATGGCCCAAGTACGTAGAACGGNGCGTTGTCGCACAAAGTTTTCTGTATCTGCATATTGGCCGCGACCTGATGCAGCGGTACATGCCCCGGCCCCTCCACAAATACGCCGACATTCCGCTCCCGCGCGCGCTTAACCAATTTGCCGAGGATGACGAGCTCCTCGATCTGCGGCCTGTCCGTCGCGTCGTAAATCGCCCCAGGGCGAAATCCGTCCCCCAGGCTCACCGCGACGTCATATTCCGCGCATATATCAAGCAGCCTGTCGTATTGGTCATAGAGCGGATTCTCCCTGTTATTGTGGTGGATCCACTCCATGATGATGGTCCCCCCGCGGCTCGTAGCCCCCGCCAGACGCCCGGCCTCCTTGAATGTCTCTACGGATTGCTTAGTGATCCCGCAGTGCAGCGTCAGGAAGTCTACACCCTGCCTGCAGTGGTCCTCAATGACCGCGAACATGTCGTCCGGCGTCAGGTCGAGCACCGACTTTTGGCTGTTCCTCGCTATGACGGCCATTTCGTACAGCGGCACTGTCCCAATCGCAACCGGGCACTGCTCGATGAGCGCCTTGCGTATCCCCGGCAGGTCCCCGGCGGTGGACAGGTCCATTATGGCGTCGGCCCCGTGCTTAACGGCGACACGCATCTTCTCCAACTCTTCATTGATATCGCTAAGTGACGACGACGTGCCGATGTTGGCGTTAACCTTTATCCGCGTGCCCGCCCCCACGGCGAGCGGCTCAATATCGCGCAGCCTGTTCCTGTTGATGACTATAGCCCCCCCGGCCACCCCGCACCGCACCCGCTCAGGGTCCAAACCCTCCTTCTCAGCCACAGCCTTAATCTCATCGCTGATAACCCCGGCCTTAGCCATTTCCACCCGTGTCTTATACATTATATATATCCTCATCTGCTTTAACGGTTATACGAATAACCAGATAATATACATTATGGCCACGCCGGTATGCCAAAAATCGGGATTTGCCGTTGATGCTGCCGTTGACTTTGATTTTGATTTTAATTTTTTTATTTTTATTTAAATTTGCATTCCGCCCTCCCCCAAAACTATATTACACAAATTCCGAAAATTCGGTAAAACGTATTATTACGATTACGGACGGAGGGGATGTAACATGGCCAACAAAGGGCTAACCAAAAAGCAGCTGCAGTACTTCAAGGACAAGCTTCTCGCCGAGAAGCAGAAGGTTCTTGAGGAGATGGGCGACCTGCAGCAGGACAACCTGAAGCAGTCGATTTCCGACGCCGCCGGCGAGAATTCGCGCTACAGCTACCACCTTGGCGACGTGGCCTCGCTCTCGTACGGCCGAGAGTTCTCCATGGGCCTGGCCGAGCGCCAGCAGAAGTATCTGGAGCAGATAGACGACGCGCTCGCCCGCATTGATGATGAGACGTACGGCATCTGCAAGGTGACGGGCGACCCCATAGACATTGAGCGCCTTGAGGAGGTGCTTGTCGCCAAATACTCCGTGAAGGGCAAGGAGATCCTGGAGCGGCGCAAGAGGCAGCAGGGCGGGCTTCCCTGAGTTTTGAGCGTGCCGCTTAAAGCCGTATTACTCATTATTGCATTGATGCCGGCGCTCGCCAGCCACGTTTTCGCCGACGAGGCGGCGGCCGTCCCCAATGTCGTCGGCATAGACGTTTCCGGCCTGCCGGACAGCCTGCATATCCCCCATGTCGTTATGCCCTATACTCCCGTACCATACAGTAACGATGTGCTAATGAAGGCCGGGCGGGGCTTGTTGCGCTTCCTCGCCGAAAACGGGTACCCCTACAGCCAAATAAGCGTCGAGATAGTACGCGAAAGCTCACGTGAGGTCGTGCTGCGCTACCACATCGTTCCAGACGACAAGGTCTGCTTCGGCCCTCCATTAATATTTGGCGTTGAACCGGAGCGCGCCGGCATATTCCTGCGCGATGTGCGCTTTTCCGACGGGCAGCCCTACAGCCTCTCCGCCATAGAGGAAACGCTCCGCCGCCTGAACTCCCGGCCATACGTACTGCGCGCAAACGCCATGGAGCCGGTGGTCATAGAAGACGCGCTGGGATGCGGCGAACTCGCGGTGACAGCCGCCGTGCCCATAAACATAACGGAAAAGCACGGCATGGAGTTCGAGGGCGCGCTCGGGTACGAGTCGGAAAGGGACGGGAAGGGCGGGCGGTTCACAGGGCGGCTCGGTTTGTCGTTTGTCAATATGCTGCGATACGGCGAGGAGATAGAGGCGTTCTATTCGGGAACGGGCACCATCCAAAAACTGCGCCTGGCCGGATTGGCGCCCTGGGTAGCCGGCCTGCCGTTAGAACTTGGCGCCGCCGCCGGGCTTGAGGTTGAAGACGGCGGGTACGGCTACTTCAACGGGGAGATTTGGGGCGCGGTTGAGGCCGGGGGGCGGTGGCGGATCGGCGCAGCGGCCAAAGGGTCGGAAACCGTCCCGCCCGACAGCGTGGAGAACACGTACCGGTTCTACGGCGCAGACATTTTCATATCGCTTTTGCGGCGGCCCTGGGAGCGCGGCATAACAGTGTGGGAGATCGAGGCCCGCACCGGCAGCGGCGCCGCACACCGCGATAAACCGTACGCACGCGCCACGGCGGAACTCTCATCAGGCGTACACTTGCCCATATCTGCCGACTACGCGCTGGCCGGGCGTATAAGCGGCGCCACAATGTTTACCAACGAAGAACGCCTGCCGCCCGCAGAACTCTTCAGGACAGGCGGGAGCGGATCGCTAAGAGGGTATTCCGAAGAGGAGTTCGCCTTCCGCGCGGTGGTGTTCGCACAGGCCGAGGCGCTGTACTATTTCAACCAGATAGGCTCGGTATTCATTTTTGTGGACGGGGGGGCCGGGTTCGACCGGACGGACATGCCCAAACTCTCGTCGGCCCAAAAAATGCTCGGCTACGGCGCCGGCCTGCGTTTCCTGTCTGACCTGGGGTTAGTGTCCCTCGAATGGGCCAGAAATGTTGACGACGGCTGGAGTTTGGGAAGGGTCCACCTCGGTATAAGGACATCTATGCGATGAACAGCGCAAAATTATTGTTGACGGCAATCACCAGCGCGGTATTTATCACCGCCGCACCGGCTTTAGCATCTCCACTCTCACAGTGCCCAAACGGCGACTACGCGTGCATAATGGAGTTGATAAATAAATACAGCGAAGGCGCCGGCCTCCCGCTCGCCGATACCCTGTACCGCGCGCTCGACTCGGCCGGGCGCCTCGACGCACACGAACTTATACGCTACGGCCGCGTAAAATCGCTGTTGGGCCAATACCGAGACGCCGCGCGGATATTCTGCCGCGCCGCAATATCAGACAACCGCCTCGAATACGCCGCAATGGGCCAAATGGGCCATATGCTCGCAGACGCCGACTCCGCAGATAAAGCCGCCGCTATCCGCACGTTCGAACGCTGCGCACTCGCCTCGCCAAACGCCGACACCGCCGTGTTCCGCAACTGGCTCGCCGACTTCTGCGGGCGGCAGGGGCTTTACGAACAGGAAATATCCCTGCTGACAAGACTGCACACAACCGAATCACCGTCGGGACGAAAACTTATAGATGCAGCTCGAAAACACTTCTCCGCCAGACGGTACCGCCTCGCCGTATCCGCCGCCGCCGCCGCATACGGCCGCGCTGATGAACCCAAACAGCGCACAGACGCCGCGTTCGTAGCACACAGATCATACCTTGAACTGAAAGTGAGAGACTCGGCGCTGATATGGCTGAAATTGTCGGAAGTCAACGACAGAAACGCACAGATACAGGCGGTAACACTAAACCAGGAAACAGGACGCCTCGAAGAGGCCGCCGCACTTATCGACTCGCTCCCCGCGTCACTCTCCAAAGACACCCTCGCCGTACGGCAACTCCTGTTCGCAGGCGAACCTGTAAACGCGCTCAACACAATAATGACCTCTAAATCCGCCGCGTGGAAAATGGCCCCCAGAGAACGTATGCTCTGGCGAGGACGGTGCATGATATTCAGCGGACAAATATACGAAGCGATACCAGTGCTCGACTCAATGAAATTCATGCCGTCGTGGCACGCCGCAGCCGAAGCGCTCAGATACAAATACTGGACGCAAAAATTAGACGACAACTCAGAAGCGCTCGACATATGGGGAAAACTCGAATACGTAATATACACCGGTAACCTGACAGACGCCGCACGCTTGCTGAAAGGACACGGAATGACAGGTGAAATCGGAGAAATGCTGGCGGTAAGACTCGCGCGCATACTGGCGCAGACCGGCCTCTTCGCGGAAGCGCTATCGGTATTGGAAACGGCCGGCAGCGAGGAAATTGATCTGGGAATTAAGGGGATCAACAAAGAGAAAAACAATAAGACAAAATCAGCGCAAAGCCCGGAATATATGTATTTTAAGGCCGAGATGCTGAATGAAACAGGACGGACCGATGAGGCGCGGGCGCTCGCCAATAAAATACTTGCCGACTACCCGCTGGACATATTCGCGCAAAAGGCCAGAATTCTGCTGTCTAAAATCTAAAACTATTCTGCAGGTAAAACAATCATCAAACAGTAATAATCGCGTGGACTTTATAGAGGTTATTACGTTTTTTTGATGTATTTAAACTCAAATATTACAGCGCTTGGAGAGCTTTTCTGAAAATGATTAAAATTATAAAAAAAGACTTGCTTTTTCCTGCAAAATGTGTTATCTTTATCTTTATCTTTATCTTTATAAAACGAAGAACGGCAATGGGGGGCCATAGATAACTAAATATTATCAGAAAGGATGTACCGTATGAAGTTACAGGTAAAAGTTCTTGCAGTAGCGCTTTTTTTGAGTGGGGTTGTTTTTGACGCGGTATCTCAGATTACAATGCAGCCGAATGGTTTTATTCAGATTCGCAGCCTTAGCGGGAATCACGGCGACACGGACCACTACGGTAATCTGCTTATAAAGAATACGGCCAACTACCCCGGCGGAGGGTGGCTGGTTTCTAACACGATTGAAACAGGTAAGGTGTACGCAAACAATTATATGTGGGTTGGCGGTGAATTGGGTGTTGCCGGCAGCTTGCTGGT
>WQTH01000007.1 GCA_009786415.1 Chitinispirillia bacterium
TTGCCCTCGCCGGCGGGGGTGGGGTTGATGGCCGTCACGAGGATGAGCTTGCCGTTTGGCTTGGACGCGAGGCGGTCTATGCACCTCTGCGCGATTTTGGCTTTGTAGTGGCCGTACGGGTCGAGTTCGTCGTCGCCTATGCCCACGGCGGCGGCGATCTCGGTGATTTTTTTCAGCGTCGCGGTTTGCGCGATTTCGATGTCTGTAAGCATGGCGTCTCCTGCGGTATTTTGTTAATAATCAAGAATATAATATTCCGCGCGGACAGTGTCAAGGCGGTAATAAGTAAAAATCATTTTATCCGGCTAATCGGATTTGTCGGATGATTCTGTCGGTACGGATTTATCAGCCGGTTCAGTTGATTCGGATTTATCCGTAGATTCCGGTGCGGCATCATCAGCGGATTCTGTTGATCCTGAATCATCGTTCGGTTCCGCCGGCTCGGATTCGTCGGTTGAATCTGAATCTTCCGCAGATTCTGTTGATTCGGACCCTTCCGGTTTATCCGTTAGCTCGTCGTCGATCGAATCCAAATCCACCGGTCCTATTCTGAGCGGGTCCATAGCCATATCCTTTTTGCGTATGCGGCCCATACTGTATTTGAATCCCATGCACCACTTCATCTCGTAATCGTCAACAAATACTGTGGGTATGAATGTCGCGTCGAAGGATATTCTGTCGATGTTGAAGCCTATGCCGAACGACATTATTTCGTTTTCCCAGCCTATGCGTTTGCCTATGCGCAGGTCGACGTACGGCAGTACCGATACCTCTATGCCTGCCGGTACCGAGAATGTCCCGTCTTCGTCGCTGTAGGCCACGTCTGCGGTGATTGTGTAGGGGAGTGATTTAAGCGTGTCTGTCCACGCCGCGCCGGCCCTTGCGAACCTCGGTACTTTTCCGTCGCGCCATATCAGCGCGCTGGCGCTGTCGCCGTAGCCCCGGCTCCACGCTATGCCGTGGAATCCTGCGGCGCCGAGGTTCAGTTTTCCGTCCAGCATTTTGTAGCCCGCCCCCGCGCTGAACGAGAACGCGCTGTAGTCGCCCTCTGCGGCCCAGATGCGGTCGTTTATTATGCTTGCGCTTACGGCCAGCGCAAGCCTGCCGCGGATGTGCCCGGCGCTCACCGAGCCGATTGTCGTGCTGCTTGACGCTTTTGCGCCGAGCCCTCTCTCGTCGCGGGTTTCGAAGTCTACCGAGCTTGAGTGGAAGCCCGCCGCCGAGAACCATTCGCCGGCGATCAGCGCCGTTTCGAACCCGCCCCTGTTTAAGCCGCCGGGGATTTGCCCGAACTCGGCGGAGGCGTATGACCCTGCGGCGAAGAACGGCTGCGCGGGGTTGTAGTAGTAGAACCCGCCGCTGCCGAGCGCGGTGCCGGCGGAGCCCATAGCGGCGCTGCGCGGGTTGACAGGCTCCTCAAGCATAAGGAACCCGTAGCCGCGGTTGCGCGAATCGTCGTCGGCTGCCGCCGCTGATGTTATCGCCAATATAAGCGCAGGCAGTATCAACAAAAATGTCGTTATTCGTTTCATCATCATATCCCTCAAAATAATACGGTATATCCGTTAAAATGATACGGTAATGTCAAACTGCTGATCCACCCCCGCCCAAATCCTGTCCGTCATAAGCGCGTAGTTGACAAACGCGCCTTTCATCCACATCGACAGGCTGTACGAAAAGCCGGCCGTAAAGCGCGGCGCGAACCCATAGCTGTCTCCAAATATATCGCCGTACAGCCCTATGTCGGCAAGGCCCGCCCTCAATATTATGTCGTCTGTAAACTTCCACCGGGCGCCTGCCGCAGCGAGTATCTCCGGATGGCCTGTATATTTTAACTGCCCGTCGAACAGGTATATTTCGGCGTCCGCGCTCCAAACAAGTTCGCGCTCCAAAAGCTTTGTCCTGTGAGATGACGAGAGTACGAATATCGGCGGGAAGACCTCCTCTATGATTGGGGAGAAGTCGTTGAACGAGTCTATGACCCAGTCGTTGCGCGATCCGGCGAGCAGATTTTTGACCGTCACCGAGAGCGTGAGGTTTGTGGTCATTTTGTACGACGCGGCGGCGTCTAACGCGCCGATTGACGTTACCGACGTGTTGTATACGCTGCCGTCGGGGTGCGGCGCCGTGGGCAGGCTCTGGTAGTTTATGCCCAAAGACCCGCCAAGCGACCAGCGCCTTGACAGGAGGTAACCGGCGCCGACCTTTACCGATACCGCCGAGAACGCCGCGCGGTTCAGCTCGCGCTCTTCGATGACCTCGCCATCGCGGTAGTAGCCGTCGTAAAGCCCGTCTATAAAGTGGTCGCCCCTGTATACGAGCGACAGCCCCATGCCCATGCGCTGCGGCACGCGGAAGTCGTACGAGGCCCACGCCTCCGAACGCCCAAGCGAGCGTATGCCTGCGCCCATAGACGCGCGGCGCCCGCGAAGCTGAGGCAGCTGCGACGGGTTGTACCACGACAGCATATAATCGGGATTAGCCGAAACCGCGCCGCCCATCCCTGAAGCCCACGCGCCAGCAGGCAGCCTGAACACCGCACCCGGCAGCCCGGCGTCCTGCGAGGCTGATGCCGGCTTGCAGAGGGCAAGGACAAATATCACCGTTAAGGCCGCGATGATGATATTGCGTGGATATCCCCTTATAGCAGACATACAAGCTGGCCGCGATGAGCGGCGCGCCTTGCCCGAAAGATAATGTTCTGCCGCCGGTATCATCCCTGCCGGTACATTATCCGCCATGCGTGATCTTTTCGCAAACGGCATAATCACAGCGGAGATATTTTCGTTTTTATTTCGCAAGTATGACTTTGCCAAAATGACGCTCCCCGCCGGTTGAGGTTATCTTGAAATAGTACACGCCCGGCGATACCTTCCTGCCGGAGCGGTTCGTCCCGTCCCAGAAGTCGCGGGCGGGTACGGTCGAACGCTCCGAAACCGCGCTGCGCCGCTCGCTCTTCACAACTGTTTTTACAAGGCTCATCCTGTAGTCGTATACGTTGATGGTAACATTGCCGTCCTTTTTCAGTTTGTAAACGAATACCGCCTTGCCGTACCTGTCATCCGCCCCGCCGCGTATAATGCCCGGCAGCGCGTAAGCCTCGTTCGCCTTTACTTCGCGGACATAGCGTATCAGCGTAAAATCACCATACACGCCAGCTAATGGATTCGCTGATTCGCAGATGTAAAGCCCTGTAGTAGTGGCGATGACGAGCGTCCCCGCGCTGTCCGTCTGCGGCAGAAAGAGTTTGTCGTTTATTTCGGGATTGGCGACATCTCCGGCGGCGGCGAGCATCAGGCGGAAGTCGGTCGAGTCTATCGCGCTGTAGACCGGGTCCGGCGGTATCGTATCGATCTCCGCCCAAACTCTTATCTCCGGGTCATACGTCCAATAGGTTGACGGCGTGGCGATGAGCAGTAAATTGCCGTCAGCCGACACCCCAAGCCCCGTTACGATCCTCGCGCTGTCGCCCGCGTCAATGGGCGCGATGTTCTGCGGGTGGACCTCGGCGCTGTCTCCCGGCCTCATCGCGTGCAGGGTGTTGTCGGCAGGGTTGTAGCGGACGATTCCGCCACGGTTGAACGAGGCCCAAAAATTTTCGCGCGCGTAAACTATGTGGCCGGTGGGGTCTGCCTGCGGGGAGTAGGAGCACCCCTCGCAATCATCGTAAAGAACATCGTTGGAAAATCTGAAAAACTCTTCCCGCCGCTTGCCGTCGGCGTGGTTGAAACGCCAAAATCCTATTGTGTTGACAGCGTCTTTTTTGTAGACAAGCGCCGCCGCGCTGCCGCCGCCGAACGCCAGCCCCCTGAATCTCTCACCGAAATCGTTTTCCTCAAACCCGGGCCACCCCTCCTGCGAGTGGATTGACGTGCGGTAGTTGAGCCCGCGCTCGGTAGCCAGCCAGACCGTGTCGCCGCTGCCGGCCAGCGCGATGATGTTGTTGCTGGTCAGCTGGCGTGTCTCGCGTGTTTGAGCGGGGGCGCTTATGGCCGTCAACAGGATTATCGCTGCTAATGTAATGATTGATGACGTGATGCCGGCAGATGCGCGTTCGATCATCGTAACGCCCCGCAGGCCTCGCAGGGGCAGCCGTCCCCGGCCGCCCGTTATGTCCGGCGATAAAGATATCAGGCCGTCAATTAGACGCATTGCTCTCCCTCATGTCCATAACCTCCACCCCCTTGGGCGCGGTAAACCGGAAGACATCGTCTTTGGGCGGCTTGTCGAACGTTGTCTTTTTGAATGTGTACGTGTGCACGTTCTCATTTTTATCCGTCAGCTTCAACACTGTTATCGTCCCGCTCTTCTCCTCTATGACCGCAGTTATGGCAGTATACCCGTCGCCGAACTCCTCACCTGCGGCAGATTTCCACTCAAGCTCTACGGTCCCAGCGCCGCGCCCCTTCTCAACGAACTTGCGGCTCGACAGGAACGACGACAGCATCCGGGACGGGACCGTCATGGGGTCTATGTCCGAAAAGTTCCGCACTATGACCTGCTTGTTCCGCTCGTTGTACTGCCAGAACGCCTTTCCGTCGCTGACGAACACCTCGCGCCCCAGCGTTACCCTGAACCTGTTCCCCGGCGAGACTAATAGCTCCCCGCTCTTCTTCTCGTCCCGCTCGCGGACGTTCCAGTAGATATTGAGGTCAAACGTGGCCGTAACCGCTCCCGCCCCGCTGTAGTTCTTGCGCACCAAAGCCATGGCCGCCGGTTCCTGGGCCGCCGCCAGGGCCGGTACAAATATCGCCAAAATAGCCAAAATCACCCCAATACGCACAATTAAGTCCTTTCCGGCCCGCCCGGCGCCGCCTGTGATGACACCAATTATAGATACAATATACATTAATGGACGCCCATAATGCATATTTATATGCCGCAAACAGATAAAATATCAGACCTTTTTGCCCGATGAATATTGGATTTCCCCTAACCGCCGGTACATCAAAACCCGGAACCGGATATAGATGCGTTTCATTTGCAACATGAGATTTTTCTTTGCAACTTCATGTATCGGGTCAATCCGCAATGTGGCTTTGAATAATTTTTGACGGAGAGCGGGATGCAAGAAAAAATATCGGGATCTCAGCTGCCGATCATCCCGCAGCGAGCTTGTTTGACAGCTCTTTCAGCTTTACCAGTTTATCCATCGCCGCGCCGGAGTCAATCGACTTCTCGGCTGCCGCGATCCCGTCTTTGGGTTCTTCGACTACCGATGCCGCGCATAGGGCGAAGGCCGCGTTCAGGACTACTACGTCTCTGTGCACGCCCTTTTTCCCTTCGAGGATATCTTTGACTATCGCCGCGTTGTAGGCCGGGTCTTTGCCCAGTATCGCTTCCGGCTTTGCTTTTTTGAATCCGAGGTCGTCGGGGGTGATCTCGTAGGTGGATATCTCGCTGCCCTTTATCTCCGATATTTTGGTCCGTCCGCATATGGATATTTCGTCTATCGGGTCGAGCCCGTGCACCACGAACCCTTTGGTGCTGCCCATGTTTATCAGGACCTGCGCCATCGTTTCGGTCAGGTTGGGGGCGAATACGCCGAGGAGCTGGCTTGTCGTGCGGGCCGGGTTTGTCAGCGGGCCTAATATATTGAATATGGTGCGGATGCCTATTTGCTTGCGTGCGGCGGCGGCGTATTTCATGGCCGAGTGGAGGGCGGGGGCGAAGAGGAAGCCTATGCCCAGTTCCTGCAGGCAGACGCTTATCTGCTCGGCGCTCAGGTTGATGTTTACGCCGAGGTATTCCAAAACGTCGGCGCTGCCGCTGTTGCTTGAGACCGAGCGGTTGCCGTGCTTGGCCACTTTGGCCCCAGCGCCCGCAGCGATCAGCGCGGCGGCGGTGGAGATGTTGAAGGAGTTGGAGCCGTCGCCCCCCGTGCCGCAGGTGTCTATGAGGTTCTGCCGCGTGTTCGAGTATATCCGCGTCGCCTTGTCGCGCATTACGTACGCCGCGCCGGTGATCTCGTCGGGGGTTTCGCCCTTCATCCGCAGGGCCACGATGAACGCCGCGATCTGCGCGTCGGTGGCCAGCCCCTCCATGATTGCGGTGAAGACGTCCGACGACTCCGTGACGGTTAAACTCTTGCCCGCCGTAATATGTCTGATAGCGTTTTGGATATCCATAGTCATATAAATTATATTATAGCCTGTGGGGGTAGGGATAAAAAATGAGTGAAACTCAAAAAAAATTTTCGGTGCAGTTCGTGCAGTCCGCAGCGCACTTCAAGGAGTTGCCCGCTCCGGCTGGGGAGGAGTACGCCGTTTTGGGCCGGTCGAATGTGGGGAAGTCTACCTTCATCAACCACGCCCTGGCCTCCGGGACGCTCGCCCGGGTATCAAAACGGCCCGGAAAGACCACTTTGGCCAATCTCTACCGCTTGGAAAAGGGGCTTTTTTGGGTCGATTTGCCGGGATACGGCTTCGCCAGGGCCTCGTCCGCCGAGAAGGACCGGTGGGGCAGGCTTATTGCCGATTATTGTACCAGAAGGGATAGTCTGGCGGGGATCATCTGGCTGCTTGACATCCGCCACCCCGGCATAGACGCCGATATGGAGGCGCACGAGTGGTTAGGTGGGATAGGGCTGCCGGTGCTGCCGGTGCTCACCAAGGGGGACAAGCTGTCGCGGTCGGCGCAGAAGAAGCACTCGGCGGAGTTTCGCGAGATTTTCGGGTTTGAGGAGGAGCCGGTTGTGTACTCGTCGCTGGAGCACGGGTCGCGCAAGCGGTTTTGGGAGGGGTTCGACCGGTGGCGGGCGAGGATAGGCGGGCCGGGCGGCCGGGCGGCTGGGGCGGATGCCCGTTCGGGGGGCAGCGGGTACAGGGATGGCGACTAATACCGACAGTTACGGAGTTGTCAACCGGCGTGCGGGCGGTGTTCCTGTGACGCGCGGGCTTATCTGGTTCTTTCTCGGTGCCTGGGCGCGGATCGTCGATGTCTTCCGGATGCTTTCCAGTATGGCCGAGCTGCTCTTCGACACGTTCTACGCCGCGGTGCGCCGTGGCCGCACGCCCAACCTGTCGCTGATGAGCCAGATCAACCGTCAGATACTTTATACCGGCGTGGAGGCGTTTTGGCTTGTGGGCTCTATCGCCCTTTTGTGCGGCAGCGCGATCGTTCTCGTAGCCATGCTCAATATGCCGCGGTTCGGCGTGGGGGAGTATTTCAGCAAGATTCTGGTGATAGTGGTGGTGGGCGAGCTTGCACCGTTTGCCGCGTCGCTTGTGGTGGTGGGGCGCTCCGGCACGGCGCTGGCCGCCTACATAGGCACCATGCGGGTTTCGCGGGAGGTTGACGCGCTGGAGGTGATGGGGATAGACCCGATACAGTTTATAGTCCAGCCGGCTTTTGTAGGTATTGTGGTATCTGTGGTCTGCCTTAACGTATATTTCATTACTATAGCGATTTTGGGCGGCCTCACGCTTGCGCAGTTTACTACTGGTACGCCGGTGGGTATATTTTTCGGTAACATGCTGGAGGCGCTGCAGTTCAAGGATGTGGCGTTTACATTGATAAAGAGCGTGGCGTTTGGCCTCATAGTGGCGCTTGTGAGCTCGTGGCACGGCCTGCAGGTGCGCAACATACGCGGTGTGCCGATGGCGGCTATCAACGCGGTGGTGGGGTCGATGTTCTTCACCATCGCGGTTAATGTTATTTTGAGCCTTGGGTATTATGCGTTGTGAGTTTGGAGTTAACGTATGGGAAAATTGCGTTTTGTTGAGGGGTTATGAGTTACAGATTAGAGCTGCATGACATATCGATGCGCTGCGGGGATAATACCGTTTTGGACGGCGTAAGTTTGCAGGTCCAGCCGGGCGGCGTGGTTGTGTTCGGCGGTCGGAGCGGCTGCGGAAAGTCGGCGCTGCTTGAGATATGCGCGGGTTTGATAAAGCCGTCGTCCGGGCGCGTGTTTTGGAACGGCGAGGAGATTACTGATATGTCAAAGTACGATCTTTACGACAGGCGCAGGTCCATAGGCTACGTTTTTCAGGTGCACGCGCTTATAGCCAACCACAGCGTGTTCGACAACATCGCGCTGCCGCTCAGGTGCCGGGGGGAAGCGAGCGCGGCGCAGGTAAACGAGAAAGTTTTGGGGATGATGGAGGAGATGCACATAAGCCGCGATATAGAGAGCAAATTCCCGGAGGCGCTGTCGACCGCGCAGCTTAAGAGCGTGGCGCTGGCGCGGGCGCTCATTATCAACCCCAAGCTCCTTATCCTCGACGAGCCGTTGAGCGGCATGGACCCGTTTACGGCCAACACGATAATAAGCGTGCTGCACCAGCGCTGGGAGAGGGACGGCATAAGCATTGTAATGGCGGCGCACTCGGTAAGCGCGTGGCCGCAGTGGGAGGCGGGGCGCTTCCACCTCAGAAAGGGCCGTTTGGAGTCGGTGGACGACGCGTTCGCGATGGCGCTCTCACTCAAACCGCAGCGGAAGTTTATATATGCAAGGAAATAAAACGGGAATACCATCCACCGAACCGTTTGTGCGCCGCCACCGCCCGTTCTTCGTCACGCTCTTCGTGCTGATACCCGTGCTCATAATGCCCGTGCTGCTCATATACACGATGGTAAAGAGCGACAGCCTGAAGGGCTGGTGCACGCTCTACGTATTCTGCGACAACAGCTATGGCCTCAAGCAGGGCAATCAGGTCAGTATGTCCGGCATCACCATAGGACACGTGAGGCGGGTCGATCTCATAAGGGAGGGCCAGATTCACGTAATGTTCGACATCTCCAACAAATACAGGCACGCGGTGAAAAAAGACACAAAAGCGCGCCTCAAGCAAAGGGGGTTCGTGGGGGACTGGGAAATAGAGCTATCCGGCGGAAAAATGGGAGAAGTTGACGACGGAGACACACTGAGCTCCGAGCGGGCGCCCTCCATAGACTGGTTCATCGAGCTGGCGGTGGGCATCATTGACACCGCGACAAACCTGCTCAACGACATAGCGGCGGTCGTAAGAAGGATAGAGGCCGGCGAGGGTACGGTGGGGCAGCTCATAAACAACGATTCGCTTTTGCGCTCCGTAGACCTTATCGGCACAAACGCGGCCGCGTTTACCTCCGACGCCATAAGGATCGCGAGAGATTTGAGGGGCACCATCCGCACCGCCGACTCATCGCTGTTTACACTTACATCCGCGGCAACGCATGTGGTTACAGACGTCGGAAAGAGCGGTACGGCGCTTGTGGACTCTTTAATGACGGTGATAAACACCGTACACAAAACGCTTGAAGAGGTGGAGCCGATAATTAAAAACGTAAAAACCGTGTCGGACGACGCGCCGGAACTGATGGACAGGCTGCAACGGGATTTGGGCGATGTGGAGATGATGCTGCGGTCGCTGCAGGATAGCAAGCTTATGAATGTCATAGGGGGGGGCAGTGTGCCCAAAAATCCGCATTTGGCGGACAGCCCGTAGGGTGGGGGGAAGTAAATACGTAATAGTGAATAAGTAAAGATGGGGTATGTATTTTATCTGTAACGCAAACAGAGGTAAGGATGATTGTATAGAATGGTAAGGTATCAACGCAAAGCAAAAAAGAACGCTGTTATGGTCATCATGTTATTATTGATGACTGCGTTGATTGTATTGCCCGGATGCGCCGGTTCTAAAAAGGCGGCTCCGCAGCGGGATGATGTTTACGGTTCTCGCGCATATCTGCACTTTTTAGCCGGGGATATGCCGCGGGCGGTTGAGAACTATAAGAGGGGGTATTTGGCGGCGCGGCAGATTGACAACGGCATCGGCGCGGCGCGGTATCTGTCCAATATCGGGCGCGTGTTCTACGAAATGGGTAAGGCGGACAGCGCCTCGCTCTATCTCGTTAAGGCGTACGAGGAGTTTAAGGTTTATGGGGATGATGCCGGCGCGTCGAAGTCGGCGGCGTTTCTCGCGGTATGCTTCGCCGCAGCCGGCGACGAAGCCCAGGCGCGCCGGTGGTTCGGCGCCGCATCGTCGTCGCTGAGCAACAGCAGTGGCAAGCGTAAGGACGATGAACACTACTACGCGGTGATACGCGCGCAGATTGATTTTCGGCTGACGTCAAAAATCAACAACGAAAACGCGCTCTTGGCGGCGGAGTCGTTTTACAAAAAAAAGAAAGACTTCTCCCGCCTTGCGACTATACATACGCTAATGGCCGACATTGAGCTCTCGAAAGGCTACTGCGTTACGGCGGCGCGCCGCCTGAACGATGCGCTGGCGGCTATAGAAAGGTCAAACGAGCCATACAGGCGCAGCGGGATGCTGCTTAAACTGGCGGCGATAGGCTTTTGCGCCGGTGACGAAAGCGCGGGGAAACACTATTACGGGCGGGCGGCGGACTGCGCACCCAAGGGTGTAACTGTACCGCCCCTGGAGCGGGTATCATCGTGTGCATGGGTATGTCGCTAACGGTACAGAAAGGAGAGTGCTTTTATGGGGATTACAGCCGAATCGTTTGGGTTCCTGCGTTATTGCAGGAGCAGCGGAGCCGATTTTGAGAGTACGTGCCAGATAGGCAGGCAGAACGTCTTTTTTTCATCCAAAGAGTGCGGAATAAAGCATGGCGATTTCGCGGAACCGCTGTTTCGTTCTCTTGGGGCTAAGTCTGTGGAGAGTATGGATTACAGCGACTATGAAGGCGCCGGCATTATTCATGACATGAATTTGCCGATACCGGAAGATATGAAAGAGAGGTTCTCGGCGGTTATAGAGAGCGGGACGCTGGAGCACGTATTCAATTATCCTGTGGCGATAAAAAACTGTATGCAGATGGTTAAGCCCGGCGGGTATCTGATTATAATAACGCCATCCAATAATTGGTTCGGGCATGGTTTTTATCAATTCTCCCCTGAGCTATTTTACACTCTTTTGAATGAACAAAACGGTTTTGCCGAAACACAGGTACTGACACAGGACGATTCCTCGCGGTGGTACAAAATCAGAGAGCCCAGAGAGGTAAAAGGCAGGGTGGATGTTTGCTGCGCGAAGAACACTTTGTGCTCGCTTTATGTGGTGTCTAAAAAGAACCGTACAACGCCGGAGAATCTGGCGGTTTTTCAGAGTGACTACGTAGAAACGTGGAAGGATACGGAAAGGAAGCCTGAATTGTCCGGGGGTATGAAATCCGCAGTCAAGCGGTTTATACGAAAAATTGTTCCGGTACGCGCCTTTGACTGCCTTAACGATATCAGAAAATCTATGCGCGGGGAGGGGAAAAAGGTAAAAACAGCCGGAAAAGCGCGGTTTTACGAAAAAATACGCCTCAGCTAAAGGCGGCGCTTTAGTGTTGATGCCGTAGCAATTGGCCAATCTCCCCATTTTCGCGCCCAAAGAGGTGATTATGGAGGGTATTTATTGTTAGCCGATACCGGTTATTTGGCCAAAACCATTAACGAATACCCGCCAAACATTTCTACAGTTAAATTGGGCGCTATTTTGTAACCTGCCCTTCGGATTAGATTAACAGGAGTCAGCCCGGATAGTTCTACCGCGTTGTGGGTATAAAAATAATCAATAATTTCGTATCCCGTGTCTTTTAACGTTGCCAATGCCGTATCCTTTAAAAAATAGTGTATGTGTCCGACTTTTTTTCGCGCGAATAAGAATCTGGACGGCCTCAAAACAGAGTGTACGGTGATTTCCAGAGGAATGTGAAAAATTTTATAGGTACCCTTTTTCCTGAGTTCTCTCAAGAAAGCAAAACAATCCTCAACGTGCTCTATCACATCTATTGCCATAACTATGTCATAGCAGGTCGATGTATCTTCAAACAAATTCGCCAATTTGTAATTCAGTCTGTCTGTTTTTCTTTGCTCGCATAATTCAAATGCGTCCGGTGAAATTTCGTAACCGACAAATGATATGTTGTTGTTCATTTGCAAGAACAGCTGGCGGAGCACCTCTCCGGCGCCGCATCCAATCTCACATATTGAATTTGGCTGTAAGCTGTTCCTTTTTATAGCTTTGAGTATTTGCTTTGCTTTCCATGGCGAGTCCTCTATATGCCACGTAGGGTTGTTTTCGAGATACTCGTTAGATGTGTATATCTTTTCCGATGTCATAACAGCTCCTTTTATTTTGGTTAAAAAACAATATATATACCACGATTAAATATTATACCTGTGGCGTCCGGAGACATCACGGCTGTCGTACAGCCGCAGGGCTGTGCGGGTATAATATTTAATCGCGGCATCAATAAGCTCATTGAATGGCAAATATCAGCGATTGTACCGACTTCGTCCATCCCTGTTCCCTGATACGCGCCAGTCCCCGCTCGGCTGTCCTTTCCAGGAGCGCCTTATCCGCAAGCAATCTGATAACGCCGTTGGCGATTGATACCGGATTATTCATGTCGACAAGGACCATATTCTCCCCGTTATTAAGTGTAGGTATGCACCCAACGTTTGTCGCCGCTATGGCGCATTTGCAAGCCATTGCTTCCATCGGCGGCAGGTGCCATCCTTCCTTGTGGCTGGGTGAGATGAATATGGATGCGTCCTGATAGAGCGACAGCAGCTCTTCGTACGGCGGGTCTTTATGATACTCGAAGTCAAACGGCGCGTCGGGCTGTTCGCACATCCCAAACATTTTTATTTTTACGTGTGGATAGCGTTCTTTGACGGCGGTCAAAGCGTCAATACCGTCTCTTGTCCCCTTCCACACCAAATCATGCGCCATCATAAGTATCGACGCCTCACTGAACCTTTTTTCTGCAGGCGGATAGAATTTGTCGAGTCTTATACCGTTGTGTATTTCCGTGACATCGTTCCTCCCGAATTTCTCTCTCATTAGCTCCGTCAGCCACGGCGCGATAGTGATAAGGTTTATAGGCAGGCGGTAAGAGTTATCAACTTTTTTTACATCGCCGCTCCATATTTCGTAGTGCTGTATGAAGTAGAACTTGCGCCCCTTCGCGGATGACAGTTTATTGACATCATAAGCCGTAGGCCACGCCGTGGCTATCACCGCGTCGGCATCGGGGATGGAAGAGTCATTAATACGTAAGACAGGCTTTACGGGGATATCCTCGGAAAACATGGATATGCTGCGCCTGATATATTTCAGGTTGAGCAGAAACGATTTCATCCGCGCCGGGAATCTTTTCCAGAGCGGCCTGTCATGAAAAAGGCCGCAGTAGGGGAGCAGGGGATAGTATATGCTGACATCATGCCCCATGGCCGTGAGGCCGCGGTAATACTCCAGCACAACGGCTATGCCGCCGGTCATGTTGGTAAACGGGATTATGAACGATATGCGCAGTTTGTTTTTCATGATATTATTTCACGATGGTCATGGAATGACCTTTTTTAGCATCGTATTTATATCCTTACGACAGATAAAATACATTAATGCCGAGGACAATGTGTAATAAATTATGAAGCCGGCCAGAAGCTCGGTTTTGCCGATATCAAGAAAATGGCTCGCTGCCAGGGGGATTACGGCCAGAAGCAGCGCCGGCAGCCACCCAAGTATCTGTTCCCGGAAGATACGGCAATCTATATATTTTCGTACGGAGAGCGCCATTAATATCGTTGTTATGTTCACCACGATGTTGGCGTATCCGGCGCCTGCGGCCCCGAAGGCGAAGATCAGCGGCGTGCCGATCCCAAGCGACAGCGTCATCCACAGAAGGTTGAATTTCAGGACCATCTTTGAGTGCCCGAACGCGTTCAGCAGGCACGAGCACACAGTCATGGTCGGCAGGAACAGGTTGGCCGGCCACAGCAGGTAGGTGAAGTACGTCGTCTCGCCGAGCCACTTCTCGCCGAAGATATGCATGGTGAACGGTTTTGCCATTATCAATATGTATATGGCCAGCGGCGCGACAAAGGCGTTGCTCAGGCGTATGGATATCCCAAAGAGTTTTTCCAGCGCCGGCCTGTCGCCGATTGAGCGTGAGAAGGCCGGGAAGAACAGGCGGTTAAGGATGAGGAGCAGCAGTACCGGGAATGTCGCGATTGTCGATGCCATATTGACCATGCCGGTGCTCGCCGCGCCTATAAAGACTCCTACGACAACCGCCGATATCGAGTCTTTAAGGACGTTTACGAATATCCCTGCCTGATAGGGCAGCCCGAACTTGAGGTGTTTTCTGATAAGGGCCATATCGAAACAGATTCCAAGCGTCCCGCGGCTGACGATGTTCACCAGTACGCTGCCGATTAGCACGCGGCACAGGAGCGCCAGCGTGAAACTCAGCGGCCCGTACCCCCGGTACGCCATCCACGCTGCAATCACGTTGTAGGCGGCGGCCTGGGCTATCTCGATGATCGACAACCACTTGAAATCAAGGTGCCGCTCTAACCGCGCGGTTGGAGCCGCACGGAAGGCCGTAAGCGCCAACGACAGGGATATCAGCAGAAAATAGGTGGCGTACGACGGCGGCAGTTTGTAAATCCCGCATAATGCCGGCGATAGCGCGTAAAATACCGTCCCGGCAACGGTCACAAGCGCAAGCTGCGCCGTAAAAATAACGTGGTAGTCCCTTTTGGACGGCTCCTCGGGCTGCCGCAAAAGGCTTGCCGAAAAACCGATGTCGCCGAAGTTTGTGATGAACGAGAACAGAAAGAAGATGATCCCGAAGAACCCGTATTCGGCGATGGTCAGGTAGCGCGCCAGAAAGATGATGCCGGCGAAGTTCATAGCCTGCACGGATATCTGCCGGATAATCAGCAGCGCGCCGCCTTTAGCGGAACGGGCGGCTACGGAATACGCGGATGGTTGACGGTCATTATCGTTATTTTTGGACATTGTCCCTTAAAAATACTATTTTACTGACATAGGGTGGATATTTTTATCCGCAAAACGTTGCTCATCACCTGAAAAGGCGTAAACATAAAATGCCGCTGGTATCAATAATAATCGTAAACTGGAACGGCGCGGAGGTCCTCCCTGAGTGCTTAGAGAGTCTTCTGTGCCTCAACCACAGGGATACCGAGATCGTGGTCGTCGATAACGCCTCTGCGGATAATTCCGTAGATATCGTAGCCAAAATCTGCGGCGATAAGGCGAAAATCATCCGTTTAGATAAAAATATCGGCTTCGCGGCGGGGGTAAACAAGGGCTTCGAGAACGCCGCCGGGGAGTTTGCCGCCCTGCTGAACAACGATATGGTCGTTGAGCCGTCGTGGTTGGACCAGCCGCTGGAACTCTTTGAGGATGGGGCGGTCGGCATAGTCAGCTGCCGCCAGATGAACTACTACGACCGGAATAAGGTAGACGGGCTATACCACCGCATCACAAAGGAACTCACATTGATGCCGTTTGGGGCGGGGTGCGAGTATCGCAGCTGGGAGGATTGCTTCTCGAAGCCGGGCTACGTAATGAGCGCCAACGGCGGGTCGGCGGTCATCAGGATGGAGGCCGTAAGGGCCATAGGCGGGTTCGACGCCGACTTCTTCGGCTACATGGAGGAGACGGATTTTTGCCTGCGGGCTTTTTTGCGTGGGTGGCGCTGCGCCTGCGCCCCAAACGCCGTAGTATACCACATGGACGGGTTCAGTTTCAAGAAAAACCTGGGGATGCAGTACTACTACCGGGAGCGCAACCGCGTCTGGTACCTGTATAAAAATATCCCGCTGTGGGATATAATCAAGCGCCTGCCCTGTATATTGATAATGGAGCTGCGCGTCATCAGGGCGTTCATTGTCAGAGCCAAAAAGCCGCTTCTCTACCTGAAAGCGAGGATAGACGCGCTCGCCGGGCTGGGCCGGTACCGCCAAATCCGCAGTGAGAATGTCGCGCTGTTCAAGAAGAAGAGGGCGGAGTTCTACCGGTTTGAACGGGAGGGGAAAATTGATTTCGGTACATTGTGTGGGATGCGGCGCACTCTTTGAATACGGCCAGCAGGTCTTTTGCGGATTGTTCCCACGTGTATTTTTTCAATCTCTCCCTGTTAATCAACACAGGCTCGGATTTTGAGAAGTTGATGATGGTTTCGGCGATGGAGTTGACGTTGTACGGGTCGAAATACACAGCGCTTTCGCCCGCTATTTCTTCCATTGCGGTTCCCTTTGATGTGAGGACTGGTGTGTTCAGCGTGAGGGCTTCGAGGACCGGCAGGCCGAAGCCTTCGTATATGGACGGGAAGATTACTGCTTTGCATTTCAGGTATTGCTCTTTCAGCTCATTGTCTGATAAAAAGCCGAGATGTTTGATTTTATCCCTGACGGGGCTTAATTCTACCTGTCGATAGAAGTTTGAGTTTTTCCATCCTTGAGGTCCGCAGATGCGAAGGTTGATGTCGGTGCCGTTCTCGTTTACTATTTCTAGCGCCTTTATGAGTCTTGAGAGGTTTTTGCGCGGTTCAAGGCTGCCGGGGAAGAACAGGAAGTTTTCTCGCGGCTCCTGCCGCGCCCAAGTGTCCCATCCGTCCACGCCGTTGTATACGGTGCGGACGATTTTTGATGCCGCTCCGGCGCGGGGATAAAAATCGAGCAGCTCTTTTTTAATATGGTCGGAGACGGGGATCAGGGCGGCTGATTTTTCTACGGTTGACGCGGTTAGCAGTTTCTTAATCAGCAAATCGGTGGGCCGGCATGTTTTTGGATAGTGCAGGAACGTAAAATCGTGTATGGTGGTGACTAAGCTGACCTTGCCGGGCAGCCCAAAAACCGGAGCTATTTGCTGGGGCGCCCAGAAGATATCGATATTGTGTTTTTTCATAAGTCCGGGAAGCGCCGTTTGCATCCACACGGTTCCCGGCAGTTTTGAGTTGTGCGAAATTTTTTTCCACGCTGGATTCGGCGGCGCGTAGTTTGATGGTCTGGGTTCAAAGAGGCAGTATTGATTTTCGGAATCAATGCGCTGCAGTTCTTCAAGTACGCGCTTGATGTATCTGCGGATTCCGGCCTGGCCGCCGTTTAAGTGTTTGATATCTACGCCGATATTCATTTGGCATCGCTCCTGAAGCAGGCCCGCGCTCTCTCTCCGAAACATTCAATCGAAAACCTGTCAAGCAGTTTCTTTGCGGCGTCTTTGTCGACTACGCTCTTTCCGTCCAAGACATCGTCAATAACTTTCAAATACCCTTCAACGCAATCCGGCGGGTCTATAAGGGGCACTACGCCTTCAAGATTTTCCTTAAGTGCGGAGGTTGACGCGGCGGCGACAGCCACGCCGCAGGCGAGCGCTTCGAGCGGCGGCATACCGAAGCCTTCGAGCAGGCTTGGGTAGATGAAGAGGTTGGCGCATCCGTAAAGTTCCAGCAGTTGTTCCTGAGGGATATTCAGGTAGTGGATGATGTTGGTAATTTTGTTCTCTGCGATATATTCGCTCATCTTCTTCGAGCAAGGTCCTACGCGCACAAACGCCACATCGGGGCGCTGCTTTGCTAGTGCGAAGTATGTGGCAATGTTTTTGCGCGGTTCGTTCAGGCTGATGTTCAGGCATACGCCCCTGTAGCCGTCAAGCCCCCACTTTTGTTTAAGTCGCGCCTTCTCGCTTTGGTTGTGGGGATGGAAGGCGGATGTGTCTATCGGGCATCCTATTACGGGCAGATTGGGCGCGAGCCCCATCACTTTACCGGCGATGTCTTGTGTATATTTGCTGTTGCAGATGAACCCGTCAGCGTTGCGCATCGGGTTGATAAAAAAGCGGTTGATTAGTTTGAATTTTATTGAGTTGGGGTAGAGCGTTTCTGAGAACATATCGTGCACAAAGACGAGCGCTCTGGCTCCGGGCAGCGCCTTGTGGATTTCGTCAACAAGAAAGCCGAGTTCGGGGCGTATCAGCAATACGTCATTCGGCATGATTTTTTTGAGGTGATTGCGCAGGGGCCGGCGGAACGTCAGCCAGCCAGCCTCAAGGCTTGGCGCGTGGATTGTATGGCTGCCGTTTGGCGGTTCGAAACCGCCGGAGAAATATTTTGGCGTTGTCAGCCAAATGATGCAGACGTCAAACTCGCCGGAGAGAACATCGCGCAGGTCAAGCGTCATCCGCCCGAAGCTGGTGTGCGGGTTCTTGTCGCAGACGATGGCGATCGTTTTTTTGGGGGCTGTCATTATCGTTTGGTTACCCCACAGAGATTGGCGGTTGATTTTTCTCATACATCTGGTACAGGTGCCCGTAAAAGGTTGTTTTGCCGCCCTTAGTTTCTTTTCTGAAATCTTCCTTGTAGGTTAATTTGTGAAAGCGCACCTCTTTGCAGAGAGCACCGTATTTTTGTGGGTCATATTCAAGATTCGCCAGCGAGTATAAATCAAATATGCCCTGCTGAGTTGCCGGCACTTTGTCTATCATATCCCGTACTGCCCCGATTTTTTCGCAGGCGCAGCGTATGGCCACTTCAAAAAAGTGATAGTCGATGAGCTTGTCGTGTTTCTCCCAAAAGTCAAAGGAGAGGTCTCTAAGGAAACACCACAGGATATTTCCCGGCAGGCAATATGACAGGAATTCGACAAACGGCTTGCTCCTGGCGAATTTTCCGCCGTTATTCCACTTGCCGGTCCAGAAAGGCATTCCGTCGAAAGACGGCAGTTCGCCTGAAACATATACGGTAGCGTCAATGTACAGGCCGCCGTATTTGCTTAACAGGCATGCGCGCAGGACTTCGCTTAAATATGTGTGCGACAAAATACCTTTCCGGTTTTTTTCGCGTATGTGTTCGGGGATGTCCGCGAAGCCGGAATAGTTATCTAAGGTTATAAGGTGCACTTTGCGCCCGCCGGCGTTTTTCAGCAGGGAGTTATAGCACATCCTTATTGTTTCCGGCATACTTTCCTCGCCCTGAAACCAGCAGACCCAAACAGGGTACGCTTTTCCGTTTTCACCTGCGTCTTCTGTTGAGGTTGCGGGCAGCGCGTTGTATTTTTCAAAGAGATCGCGGTAGTTTTCGCAGAAGTAATCCGCCATTTTGCGCTTTGTTACGTTTGTGCGGGCTTCGATTATGCGCCGGATTAAATTCGTTATGGCGGAGTTTCTCTTCACCGCCTTTTTTATCATAAAAATCAATTTTTTCACGCTCTCTCCGAAAGCAAAGATTTATCAGGATATTCCAGCCGCTATTTCTGTGACTATGTCTGCGGCCGCCTTGCCCGGATCGGGCGCGGCGGTGATGGGTCTGCCGATGACGAGTAGCGCCGCGCCGTTCTTTATAGCCCACGACGGTGTCGCGACGCGCTTCTGGTCGTTGACGTCTGCGCCGGCGGGGCGTATCCCCGGAGTGACTATCTCAAAATTCCCGGGTACCGCCGGAGCCACCGTTTCCAGATCGGCCGCCGAGCAGACAAGCCCGTCGAGCCCCGCCGACACCGCTTTTTGGGCGAGGTGCAGAACGTATTCGCCGGTTTTCATCTGTACGGATAAATCGTTATTAAGCATAGCCTGGTCGATGCTCGTCAACAATGTCACTCCCAGAATTTTGGGCCGGTGCGCCGCTCTGGCCGCCGTTTCCGCCGCCGCTCTCATCATCTCCATTCCGCCCTGAGTGTGGATTGTCATGTAATCAACCCCCAGTCCGCAAGCCGCCTCCACCGCTTTGGCGACCGTGTTTGGAATGTCGTGGAACTTGAGGTCGAGGAAAATTTTGCGGCCGGTGTCGCGGACGGTGTTGAGGACGGCAGGGCCTGAGCGGGTGAACTGCTCCAGGCCGAGCTTGTATACGCCCACGCTGTCTGCGGTCTTGCCGATCAGGGATTTGAGGGCGTTGAGGTCGCTTGAATTATCAAGGGCCAGGGCGATATAGTCGGATGCGTTTTTCATATTCATAATATAATATATGGTAAATGTCTGAACCATGATTTTCATGGGCAGGGGATTAAAAATCGTATAAACGGGGATTGCCGGCGGCGGGTTTGTCCCGGGCAGCCTTTAATCCTGCGGGTTTCCGTCTATATATTTTTTCAGTTTCTCCGCCGATTCTTCCGAGAACCCCTGAACACCGGCGATTTCGCCTGCCGACGCCTCCTTGAGCCGTTTGATTGATCCGAACCGCTTGAGAAGGAGCTGCGCCTTCACCTTACCGATCCCCGGCAAATTCTCCAGTTCCGACCGTGTGAACTGCTTGCCTCGGATTTTGCGGTGGTAGGTGACGGCGTACCGGTGGACCTCGTCCCTTATCCGCTCCGCTAACTTTCGGGCGGGGTGTGTGGGCGGGAGGGCGAGGGGTTCGGGCAGGTGGGGGGAGAAGAGTATCTCCTCCTTTTTGGCGAGGGAGGCTATCATGGGCGGATTGTCAAAACGGGCCAGCGCCTCCATTGCCGCGCGGAGCTGGCCTTTCCCGCCGTCAATCAGCAGCAGGTCCGGGAATTGTCCGTTCTCATCAGTCAACCGCCTCAGCCGCCGCGTTACCGCTTCCATCATCATGGCAAAATCGTTTTGCCCCTCTACCGTTTTGATTTTGTAGCGGCGATAACCGGATTTGTTCGGCAGGCCGTTCTTGAATTGGACCATGCCGGCGACGGTAAAGGATTCGCCGATGTTTGAGATGTCGAACGCCTCAATGACTTCGGGGGTCTTGGGTAAATTAAGCGCCTTTTGCAGGTCCTCAATATCATTACTGGCGTTTGGCGGGGCCTTTTGCATGAGGTATGAGTGCGCGTTTTTTTCGGCCATTAGCGCCAGCAGGCGTTTTGTCCCTTTTTGGGGTATGATTATGTGTGTACGCGGTGATGGCGGGCGGCCGGGGGCGGATGTCCCCGCGAGTTGACTTTGTTGAGCCCGGTCGTCAAACCATCCCTGCAGCGTTGATTGCGTGAACCCGGCGTTGCCGGGGATGATGATTTCGCGCGGGATCTCGGTGTCGTCGCCCATATAAAATTGCGGGATGACGTTGTCGCGGCTTTCGGAAGACATTTCCCACCTGTCGCGCTTAAAGAGGAAATTGCGCCCCGCCATAAGCAGTCCGTCTCTGAAGTGGAGTATGGCGAGCGATATTTCGCGGTCGCCCTGCGCTATGCCTAAGACGTCGCAGTCAACATTGTCCATCTTTAAATCGACCCGCTGCAGCCGCGATGCGTCCCTGATCAGTTTAATTTGATCCCTCAGAAGCGCGGCATCCTCGAATTTCAGCTGTTTTGACGCGGAAGCCATCCGCTCTTCCAGCTCCCTTATCAGATCATTTCGCCTGCCTTTCAGGAACCTGGTCAGGTCGTCAATCCCGCTTCTGTAATCATCGGAACTGATATTTCCGGCGCATGGTCCGCTGCACCGTTTCATAGAGTGGTTGATACACGGGCGGATTGGTTTCTGTAACGGCAAATTTTTAGCGCAATCCCTCAGGCGGAAAATCCTCTTGGCGAAACCGGCTACCCGCCGCATAACCTTGACGTCGGTGTAAGGCCCGAAATAGACCGCCCCGTCCCTTTCAACCCGCCGCACGACGAGCAGCCTCGGGAACGGCTCCTGCGCCGTTATCTTCAGGTAGGGATAGTGTTTGTCGTCCCTCAGTTCTATATTATATTTAGGCTTGTGCTTGCGGATGAGGTTGGCCTCAAGTATGAGCGCCTCGGCCTCGGTATGGGTGACGATGAGGTCGATATGGTCGAGCTGCCGCATCATGCCGGGAATCTGCATCCTGTCGCCGTGCGTATCTGAGAAGTAGGAGCGCACGCGGCTTCTCAGGTTGACGGCCTTGCCGATATACAGCAGGTTGCCGTTCGCGTCTTTCATCTGATAGACGCCCGGCGTTTCGGGGAAACGGGAGACTTGGTCGTAGAGTGGGGTTTGGAGCCTGGGGTTTGGAGTTATCTCCCCTTCCGCGTATATGTTCGCACCGGAAACTCCGCTCTTCACCCTTAACCCTCCAAGCTCTTTATGAGCCAGTAGCCGTTTTTGCGTGCGCCCACACGCTCAAGTATTCCCCTGGCCTTGAGCTTTTGCAGGTTCGCCTCCGTCTTTCGGACGGATATGCCTACCTGCGGGGCGATGTTCTCCGCCGTGGCGTACGGGTTTTGTGCTATGCAGCTGAGGATGTGCATCTGGTTGCGCGTCGCGTCCTTTCGGCCGGTTATCACGATATTGGCGCTGTTATTTATCCGGCCCCGCCTGTCGTTTGTCCCGGCCCTTTTCTCGCGGATATCCTCCCACTCGCTGTTTATACCGACCTTTTTCGCGGTTGTACCGACTTTTTTGTCAGGTATCCCGGCTGTTTGGCCATTTATACCGACACTGCCGCGTCTGTCGCCAATCCCGTTCCGTCTTTCGCAGATATCCTCCCACTCGCCGGGATTTGTCCCGGCCCTGACACCCTTGTCGCCGCGCCGCCTGTCCCCCGTACCGCTTCGTTTCTCGCGCTCTTTCCCGTTCATACCCTTACGCCTTCCTCCGGCAGATGCAGGACAGGTACCCCAGGTACTTCGAGCACTCCATTCGGTAAAAAATGTTTATTTCGTTGTGCATGGCGGCTCTGACCGGGGGGGCTGCGAAGTGCCCCTCGGTATCCGCGATTCTCTGCGCCATATGTCCGTAGTAGTTGTCCCAGTTGCTCGGCGGCGCGAGGCCAATGTAATGGAGGTCCAGGTCCGCGCATTTTACCATTTCGCGGTAGGCCTCTTCCGTGAGCGTCTGTTTTTTTATTTCCCCGAAGGTTTGCTGCACCTGTACCGGCACCTTTTCGGTCGTGTATATTTTGTCTGCGAAGGCTACCCAGCTTCTGGTTTTTAGCCACTGCGGCAGTTTTTCGAAGAACGTTTTGCGCACAGTGGGCTTGAGGAACCCGCCCTCGGCGATTATGAGGTCGAAGGGGTCTTCGGCGTGGTTGGTGTCGAAGGGGTCTTTGGTGTCTACCGTTACGAGGTGGCTGACGGCCTCTTTTTCGCATAGCGTTCTGGCTTTAAGCGCCAGGCCCTGGCGGGTGTCTACGGCGAGGATTTTGCATCTGAACTCTTTTGCTATGGTGGCCGCCCCAGCGCCGCAGCCCGCGCCGAGGTTGAGTATGCGGCTTGATGGGTTGACGGCGGCGAACCGCGCCGCAGCGTAGACGAATTCCCTGCCGGCGGGGGATGCGAAATTGTAGTCCGGGTCTGTTATCATCTCTTATCCTGCCCGTCTGTATAAAATTTGCGACAAAAATGGTGTATATATAATATAGAAAGGGCGGCATAAACCGCCCCGTGGCAGATTAACGCCTCTTCTTAACAATCTTCTTGCCCGGAATTTTGGTAGTCTCTTTAGTGGCTATCAGGGTGTTTAATACGCCGTGAAACATATTTTCACATGTCTGCATGGCTTTAGTCCAGCCGTCGGCGTATCCTTCATTGTATACGTCATTATTTACCACTTTTAAGGCGCGCTGCGGCGATAACGTTTTCTTTCCCGCGTTTTTATTTTTTGCCGCCATCTCTTTCTTTGCTGCCGCCGGTTTCTTCCTTACCGCCCTCTTCTTCATTGCTGCCATATTAACCTGCCTTTCAAGTATGTTTTTATTGGGATATTAAGTACAAGATATCTAACGAACCTTCAGGAACATCACCAGTCCCACTATCAACAATATAACGGATGTTATGTGGAAACGCCACATTATTTTGGATTTGATGCGGAACTCCCCAAGCGGGCCCTCGCCGTACTTCCCGCTTTTGCGCATACCGAACTGGAAGTGGTGGTGGATGGGCGCGCACAGGAATATGCGCTTTTTTGTGAGCTTGAACCACCCCATCTGCATGAACACCGAGCAGAACTCAAGCAGGAATATGAACGCGACTATGGGGAGGTAGAACTCCGACTTGGAGAAGATGAACAGTATGCCGATGAACCCGCCAAGCCCCACCGACCCGCTGTCGCCCATTATGATGGTGGACGGCGGCGAGTTGAACCACAGGTACGCCAAAAGCGTTCCGGATACCGCCCCGATGAGCGGCAGTATCTCTTCCAGATTGGGGATATACGGTATGAGCAGGTAGCTGCTCCAGATGCTGTTGCTTGATATGAACGAGATTATACCCAGAAACGTGAGACAGGTTATGGACGGTACGGTGGTCAGGGTATCGAACCCGTCGGTAAAATTTACGCCGTTGGCCATTACCGCTATGGTGAGCGTCATAAGCGGTATGAAGAGCCAGACTACAAGCGAGGGGTACCACTTGTCCACGCTGAAAAACGGTACGTTTATGTTTTTGTTGATGTTGGGGATGTATTTGTAGGCAAGCACCGCAACTATAAGCGAAATAAGGAGATAGAGCGCCAGCCGCAGGGTAGACGATATTCCGTCGGCCTTGTACTGGTAGTCTTTCTGCGACATCAGGCCGCGTGCGACCTTGCGCTGGTTTAAGACCTTGGCGATGTCGTCCGCCGCGCCTATTATGCTGAAAAAGCAGTATATTATGAGCGCGCTTACGACGTAGGCGTTTATGCGCACCGCGGCGAGCGTGACGGCGATTATGATAAAAAAGAAAAGTATCCCCGCCGGCATGACGGGCCCCGCCGGCGCTTTGGCCGCCCCGCTGCCCGCCCCTGCCGCCGCCCCGGGCGCCCCCGCGGCGTTGTCGAACTCCGAGGAAACCTGCATCTTCAGCAGGAACCTGATGTAAGGCGGGAACAGCAGCATCGCCAGGATAAACGAGGCTACCGTGGCCACGCCCGTGCTGAACAGGCGGCTTGAGAGCAGGTAGATTCCGGTGGTCTCGTAGAAGTATTCAAGTAGCATATATGTAATATATATAAATCAATGCCTTAAAGGCAAAAAAAATTTTGCTGGAACAAAAAAATTTTCGCTCCCCCAAAAATTTCCGTTCCCGCCGTCCCTGTGGGGATTGGGGGGGCAATTATTTTAATTGCAAAAATTTTGTATATCCCGGACGGCATATTCTATATTCTATAATGTAATAGTGTAATACCATAGCTGTAATATATAGTATGCCGCCCCGGTAAACAGGGCCTGAGGGTAAAAGGAAGAGGCTAAAAACATGGATATTTGCGACGATTGCGGGATTAACCCGGCCAATGTGCACCTTACGCACGTAGAGAACAATGAAGCGCAGACGTTTCATCTTTGCGAGGATTGCGCCCGCAAGCGCGGCCTGCCGCTGCCCGACGGGGACTCGCTCATAAAGGGTTTGGCGGGGCTTACGGGTACGGCGGGGGCCGGGGGGGCCGCCGAGACGCACGTCAAGGTGACCGTCAGGCAGTCGGACGATATTGATGATGAGGAGTTGGCCGAGGCGGCCGAGGCGCAGGAACCTGATATCAAGTGCCCCAACTGCGGTATGCTGTTTTCGCAGTTCAGGTCGGGGGGGTGGCTTGGGTGCGCGGAGTGTTACGGCAGTTTTGACGAGAGGATACACCGGATATTGGTGCAGATTCACGGTTCTGACGGGCACAAGGGCAAGAGGTACGGCAAGCCGGCGGTGCGCCGGGGCGGCAAGCGGGATATGGCGCGTTTGCGGCGTGAGCTTGACGACGCCATAAAGAACGAGCGGTTTGAGGATGCCGCGCTCATCCGCGATACCATAATAAGCATGAAGACAGACGCGAAATGAGCGGCGCTACCGGGTCAAAGACCGCGTCGGCGCGGCTACGGCTCTCCGGCGGTATGCCGGTCTGGCTCGACAATTTGGGGCCCGACGAGGATGTGGTGGTCTCTACGCGCATACGCCTTGCCCGTAACCTCGCGGCGCACAAGTTCCCGTCGCGCGCCTCGGCGAGGGACAAGCAGAAGATTTTTAAGGAGGCGTCTGCGGTGCTTGGCAGCTCTTCCATGCCGTGCGGCAAGTTCGAGATCATAAACTTCGGGCGGCTGCGCAGGCTCGAGCAGCACTATTTGGCCGAGGAGCGCCTTGTGAGCGTGGATATGCTCAAGGGCGAGGGCGAGCGCGGCGTGGCCTGCGACGGCTCGCGCAAGTACTGCGTGATGATAAACGAGGAGGATCACCTGCGCATACAGGGTATGGCCTCCGGTTTCCACACCTTTGACCTGTGGGAGATGACAAGCAAGGTAGACGATTGCATAGGCAAGGGGCTGAAATACGCCTACAGCGAGCGGTTCGGCTTTCTTACGGCCTGCCCCACGAATTCGGGGACGGGTTTGCGGGTGTCGTACCTTATGCACCTGCCGGGGCTGGTCCTCACGAAGGCTATAGACGCCACGTTGCAGGGGGCGAGCCAGATGGGCATATCGACGCGCGGCTTTTTCGGGGAGCACTCAGATGTGGTCGGCAACCTCTTCCAGCTCTCCAACCGGGCCACGATGGGGGCGAGCGAGGCGGAGTTTATAGAGACGACGAGCAAGGTCATAAGGGAGATAATCTGCCACGAGCGTACGGCGCGGGAGCGGCTTCTTAAAGACGCCGGCCTTGAGGTGGCCGACAAGGTGTGGCGGGCGCATGGGATGCTTTGCAACGCGCGGGTGCTGGGGTTTCCGGAACTCCTGAACCTCACCTCGGCGCTGAGGCTTGGTATAGACTGCGGCTTTTACGATGTGCGGACGATTGATGATATAAACAGGCTGATCATGCTCTGTATGCCGGCGCACCTGCAGGTATGCATAAGCGATATGGCCCGCCCGTCCGAAGATTTGGATGTGGCAAGGGCCGGCATGGTGAGGGACGCTTTCGCCGGGGCGAAGAAACGTGCGAGGCGGAAAGCGTCATCATAATAACGAAAGGGTTGTACAAGATATGAATGGGATGTTTACGGATCGCGTCAAAAAGGTGATGCAGATCGCGCGGGAGGAGTCGGTTCGCCTTGGCAACGACTATGTTGGCACGGAGCACCTGCTTTTGGGCCTCATCAAGGAGGGCGACGGCGTAGCGGTCGCGGTTATGAACGGGATGGGGATTGACCTTGAGGATTTGACTCAGAACATAGAGAAGACCGTTACCTCGGCGGGCGGTATGCTGACCGTGGGGGGGATGCTGCCTTTCACGCCGCGCGCGAAGAAGGTGCTGGAGCTCGCGGCGAACGAGGCGCGCTCCATGACGCACAAGTACATAGGCACCGAGCACCTGCTGCTGGCGCTTATGAAAGACACCGAGTCGGCGGCGGCCAACGCCCTCGCGGCGGCGGGGCTTGAGTACGACCGCGTGAAGGACGAGATCAACCGCGTGCTCAAGGGCGGCGAGGTATCCGGCGGCGTGGTTGGCGGCCCCGGCGGCCCCAAGGAGAAGAGCAAGACCCCGTTCATGGATCATTTTGGCCGTGACCTGACGGCGATGGCGCGGGAGAACAAGCTCGACCCGGTCATCGGCAGGGAAAAAGAGATCGAGCGCGTAGTGCAGATACTCAGCCGGCGCAAGAAGAACAATCCGGTGCTGATAGGCGAGCCGGGTATCGGCAAGACGGCCATTGTTGAGGGGCTGGCGCAGAAGATCATCGAGAAAAATATCCCACAAGTCCTTGAAAACAAACGGGTTATCAACCTTGATATGGCCTCGATGGTCGCCGGGACCAAGTACCGCGGGCAGTTTGAGGAGCGGCTTAAGGCGCTCATGGTCGAGCTGCAGAAGAACGACAACATCATCATATTCATAGACGAGCTGCACACGATAGTTGGCGCGGGCGGGTCGGAGGGCAGCCTCGACGCCTCCAACATCTTCAAGCCGGCGCTCTCCCGCGGCGAGATACAGTGCGTGGGCGCGACAACGCTCGACGAATACCGTAAATATATTGAAAAGGACGGGGCGCTTGCCAGGCGCTTCCAGACCATAATGGTCGATCCCCCAAGCGTCGCCGAGACCATACAGATACTCTCCGGCCTCCGCCACAACTACGAGGACCACCACAAGGTCACCTACACCGAAAAGGCGATCGAGGCGGCGGTGAAGTTCTCGGAGCGCTACATTTCCGACCGCTTCCTCCCGGACAAGGCGATTGACGTAATAGACGAGGCCGGCGCCCGCAAGCGCCTGTCGAGCATGGAGATCCCGACCGATATCCGCGACATAGAGAAGGAGATTTCGGAGGTCGTCAAAGAAAAAGAGGTGGCCGTAGAGCAGCAGGAGTTTGAGCGCGCCGCCCAGTTGCGCGACAAGCAGGAGAAGCTGAACGGGACGCTTTTGGAGCAGAAGGCGCTCTGGCGCAAGGCCAAGGCCGAGGAGCGGCTGCTTGTTGACGAGTCTACCATTAATGAAGTGATAGCCACGATGACCGGCATCCCCCTCACGCGCCTCGCCGAGGAGGAGACGAAGAAGATTCTCCACCTTGAGGACGAGCTGCGCGGCAGGGTAATAGGCCAGGACGAGGCTTTGGGCGCTGTGGCTCGGAGCATAAGGCGTTCGCGCGCCGGGCTGCACAATACCCGCAGGCCGATAGCGTCGTTCATATTTTTGGGCCCGACAGGCGTAGGCAAGACCGAGCTTGCCAAGGCGCTGGCGCAGTCGCTTTTTGATACCGAAGACGCGCTGGTGCGTATTGATATGTCCGAATACATGGAGAAGCACGCGGTGTCGCGCCTTGTGGGCGCCCCTCCGGGATACGTGGGCTATGAGGAGGGCGGCCAGCTCTCGGAGAAGATCCGCAAGAAGCCGTACTCCGTAATCCTCTTCGACGAGATCGAAAAGGCGCACCCGGATGTATTCAATATACTGTTGCAGATACTGGATGACGGCCTCCTTACCGATTCGTACGGGCGGCACGTCAATTTCAAGAATACCATCATCATCATGACCTCCAACGCCGGCTCGCGCGATGTCAAGAAGACGGGTACGGTGGGTTTTGGCAGGACCAGCGCCGCCTCCGACTACGAGGCTATGAAGGGCAAGGTGATGGACGAGATGAAGCGCATCTTCAATCCGGAGTTCATCAACCGCATAGACGAGACCATCGTCTTCGCCCCGCTTGGCAAAGAGGAGATCGCGCGCATTGTAGACATCCAGCTTAATGAGGTGCAGGAGCGTCTTGTAGACCGCGGCATCAAGCTGGTTTTTTCCGAGGCGATGAAGACGCTTCTGGTAGACAAGGGTTACGACCCCGTGCTTGGCGCCCGGCCTCTGCGCCGCTCCATACAGCGCTCCGTGGAGGACCCGCTGGCGGAGGAGTTCCTGTTAAATAAATTCGGCGACGGCGACATAATATCCCTCGAAGCCGATGAGGACAGGGTCATATTCAAGAAAGCGGAAGCGGTGGAGAGCAGTAAATAAATGAGAAAAATTTTCGCTGTTGTCACCCTCTTTATCTATATCATGCTGGTATCCGCGCTGATTTCCCGCGTTGACGCCAAGGTGCTTGATGATATACGCATAGAGGGGCTGCTCGTAACCAAAGCCGAGCTTGTGAAGGACGCGGTTTTGCTGCAGACGGGCAAGGAGTTTACCCCGTCTGATGTGCAGGAATCCATACGCCGGCTCTACGCGCTCGGCCTGTTCCGCAAGATCGATTTTGTTATAGAGGAAGAGACCGAAACGGGCGTAACGCTTGCGCTGCGGCTTGAAGAGTTTCCCATTGTGTCCTTAATTGAATTTGAAGGCAACAGGAAGATAAGGAAAAAGGAGCTGGAGGAGGCGCATGTGGTCAGGCTTCAGGCCCCGCTCTCCGACGCGCAGCTGCACAAGAGCAGGCAGACGCTCGCCGATATGTACGCCGACAAGGGGTATTTGCTGGCGCATATCGACGTGCAGGTCATAAAGGCCGCCGTTCCCGGAAACGCGATTGTCAAGTATACCATAACAGAGGGCCCGCGCGTGCGCGTAAGGAGCATCAGGTTTGAGGGCAACCAAAACGTTGGCAGGCGCAAGCTGGCGCGCCGTTTCAAGACGAAGGAGAACCGCTGGTTCCGCTCCGGCGATTTCAACTACGAGCGTTACCGCTCCCATTTGGATACGCTGGTGATGCAGTATCAGGACATGGGTTTTCTTGACGCGGCGATAGAGAGCGACAGCGTTTGGCACTCAAGGAACGATATTCATATTCACATTGTAATAAACGAGGGCCGCCGGTATATTGCCGGCGACGTCGCGTTTACCGGCAACAGAATAATAGAAACGGACACTCTTGCCAAAAAGGTCGCGCTGGAATGGGGCAGCCCGTTCCGCAAGAGCCGGTTTGAGCTGACGCGGTACATGATAGAGACCGCCTACAGGGAAGAGGGGTATTTATGGGTGCGCGTAGACGACAAACGTGTTTACAGGGGGGAAAACGCCGATACCATAGATCTGGTTTTTGATATTACCGAGGGGCGCCCGGCCATTGTGAACAAGATTGACATACGCGGCAACAGCAAGACATGGGAGAAGGTGATTCGCCGCGAGATCAGGCTTATGCCGGGGCAGCGGTACCGCCAGTCGCTCATGGCGCTATCGCAGCAGAACCTGATGCGCCTCAACTACTTCACAAACATCGTCCCCGACATCATGCCAAACGACGACGGCACTATAGATTTGATCTTTGACATTACCGAGCGCGACAACATAGGCCAGCTTACGGTGGGCGCGGCGTACAGCGATCAGGACAAGCTGACGGGCACTTTCTCTACGGCAATACCGAACTTCCGCGGGGCGGGGCAGGAGCTTAAGCTCGATGTGCAGTATGGCGCGTACCGCAAGCTCGGCATGGTCAGCTTCACCGAGCCGTGGGCGTTCGACACGCCGCTGTGGCTGACGGGCACGGTGTTCGCCGATCAGCAGATATACAGCTACTATTCGAGCGAGAACGCCTATGATACCACGACAAGCTACGGTTTCAGGGTAGGAGCGGGCCGTTCGCGCCTCAGGTGGCCGGACAACAAGTTCCGCTTTCAGACTATTTACCAGTTAAGCCACGAGGAGACGAACCGCCCCGATGAAGTCATCGGCAACCTGCGCGTTGTGGAGTCCGGTATACTCAGCCGCCTGCGCCTGAATATCGAGCGTTATGATTTGGATATGCCGCTCTTCCCAAACGAGGGGTCGAGGCTCACGATCACCCCTGAGTTTGCGGGTATCGGCGGTACGTACCACTACCTGAAGGGGACGGTATCATACGAAAACTATTTCCGGCTCCCCGGCAAATTGGTTTTCGGCAGCGAGGTGAAGTTCGGCGCGATAACCAAGCTTGCGGGCGATATCATAATCTCCGGCAACGACCTCTTCACCGCCGGCGGAGCGTACGGCGATGCGGTTATAAGGGGCTACCCGGACTGGGCGTTTGGCGGGTACCGCAACAGAAGCGAGGGCGACGGCATCTCGATGTTCTCCACCAACCTGTCGCTGCGCTACCCAGTTATAGACCAGCAGATATATTTGGGGGTGTTCGTAGATATGGGCAACACGTGGACTACCATATCGGGCATTGATCTGGGCGATCTCTACAGGGGCGTAGGCGGGGGCCTGCGCATCAACCTGCCGATGATCGGCGTGATGGGCGTTGACGTTGGTTACGGGCTGGACCCGATTGACAGAAAAGCGTTCGGCAGCAAGCCGCACGGGTATAACTGGCATATTATAATGAATAAGGGGTTTTAGTCAGTTTGGAGTGTGAAGTGTGGAGTTTGGGGGCGGATACGGTAACAATTAATAGTTTTAATATATCCAATAGTAAGGAGGGTGTTATTATGATGAGGGGATTTAAGGCTGCGGTGTTGGTGTTTTTTGCCGCTGCCGCGTTTAGCACCGCATCGGCGCAGTTGAAAATCGGTTTCGTCAACTCCGAGAAGATCTTTACCCAGTTTGAGGGTACAAAGGTCGCTCAGGACCAGTTCAACAAGGAGGTCGCGAGGTGGGAGCAGGAGGCGTCGCGCCGCGCCAAATCTATTACCGATCTGCGCGAACAGCTTGAGAAACAGAGTTTGCTTTTGAGCGCCGAGCGCAAAAAGTCGCTTGAGGATTCGCTGCGGCAGATGATTATCACGCATGAGAAGTTTTTGCAGGAAAAGTTCGGGCAGCGCGGCGAGGTGCTGACGAAAAACGAGCAGCTGACCAAGCCCATCCTCGAAAAAATCCAGCGGATTATCGACAGGATCGCCAAGGACGAGCAGTTTGATTTCATATTCGACTGGAGGTCCGGCGGGCTTGTGTTCGCGAAACCGGCGTATGATCTGACCGACAAGGTGCTGGCTCAGCTGGCTAAAGAAAAATAAAAATCTATTTTCCGCGGGCTATTATGCCGGGGTGCAAGGGCGGTATGGTTGAAATTATCAAAAATAGCTGAACACATCGGCGCCGCAATGCCAAATGGGTGCGCGGATGTTGAGGTAGCGGGGATATCATCCCCCGAATCGGCCTCTGAGGGTATGGTAACGTTTGTCTCCGACGCGAAGTACGCTGACAAGGCGAAAAGCAGCGCCGCCTGCGCCGTCATCGTCAAAAAAGGCAGCGTTATTCCCGAAAAACCCTGCCTTGAGACAGACGACCCGTACGTCGGTTACGCGCTTGTAGCCCAGCTGTTTGAAGACGTAACGCCGCTCTTTGGCGCCGGTATACACCCGCAGGCGCATATAGACCGGTCAGCGTCCGTTGACAGCTCGGCGTCGGTAGGCCCCGGCACAGTCGTCGGCCCCAACGTGAAAATAGGCGCGAACAGCCGCGTGGGCGCGAACTGCGTATTGGAGCCGGATGTAAGCATCGGCGAATCAACGCGCATCGACTCCGGCGCGGTCATCAGGTACGGTACGGTGATAGGCTCGCGAACGGTTATCCAGTCGGGCGCGGTTATCGGCAGCGACGGCTTCGGCAACGCGCGGGACAAGGACGGCAAGTTTATTCGCATACCGTGCTTCGGCAATGTGGTGATAGGGGACTATGTTGATATAGGCGCGTGCACAACGGTTGACAGGGGGAATATCGAGCCTACGATTATTGGTAACGGTGTGAAGATAGACAATCTGGTTCAGATTGCGCATAATGTAACGATAGGCGACGACAGCGCAATCGCCGCGCAGGCCGGGCTTTCGGGGTCAGTTCGTGTGGGCAAGCGTGCCATTATCGCCGGCCAGGCCGGGTTTGTGGGGCATATTGACATAGGCGACGATTCGTTTGTGGGGGCTAAGGCGGGCGTGTCAAAGAGCGTAGAGCCGGGGGCCAAGGTTACCGGTTATCCGGCCAGGGAGTTTATGGTGATGCGGCGCATAGACGCAGCGTGCAACCATCTGCCCGATTTGTTGAAAGAGGTAAGGGCGCTGCGAGCGGATGTGGAATCGCTGAAAAATAACGGTTGATTCTGTTTGACGGGTAGGGGCGCGTATTATAAATGATAAATATCGTATTATATTTGATGATGATGGGTTAACGGTTGATAATAATTAACACTTAAAAGATAAAAAAAGGATTTTGTATTATGGCGATGCAGCATACCATCGGCAAAAGCGTAACGCTCACAGGCGTCGGGTTACATACAGGTGTGGCGTCTCAGGTAACATTTAATCCCGCGCCGGAGGGCTACGGCATACGCTTTGTCCGCACCGACCTTGACGGCCAGCCGGAGATCCCCGCCGATATCGAGAACGTGGTCGACCTCTCCCGCGGCACGGCCATAGGCACCGGCGATGTGCGGGTGTATACTGTTGAGCACGTAATGTCCTGCTTTCACGGGCTGGGCATAGACAACTGCCGCGTGGAGGTTTCGGCGCAGGAGATACCGCTCATGGACGGCAGCGCGATGCCCTACGTTGAGCTTGTGCAGAACGCGGGCATTGTAGAGCAGAAGGCGGAGCGCGAGTATATAAATATAGATGAGCCTATAATGTTTGTTAAGGGTGATATTGCTTTGGGCGTCTTTCCGCTAGATCATCTCAGGGTCACTTTGGAGATCGACTACAAATATCCGGCGCTTGGCGCTCAGTACACGACTATGTTCTCGCTCAAGGACTACGTAAAGGATTTCGCGTCGTCACGCACGTTCTGTTTTCTGTCTGAAATCCAGAAACTGCGCGAGCAGGGGCTTATTAAGGGCGGGAGTTTGGACAGCGCGCTTGTGGTGCAGGATGTCGAACTGACGGATGAGAGGATAGAGACCATACGCAGGCTGTTTGATACCTACAAGGGCCCCATAGGCCCCGGAGAGAACGGTTATCTCAACAACACCGAGCTGCGTTCGTGGAACGAGCCATGCCGCCACAAAGCGTTGGATTTAATCGGGGACCTGTACCTTCTCGGCAAGCCAATAAACGCGCACATCCTTGCGGCGCGCACGGGTCACGCGGCCAATATCGAGGTCGCTAAAATGATACGCGAGCAGGTCAAGAATCAGGAGAAGAAGAGGGCGCACGAGGCGATCAAGCTGACTTATGAAGACATAACGAAGATACTCCCGCACCGTTTCCCGTTCCTGCTTATAGACAAGGTTGTGGGCATCATCCCCGACAAGGAGGTCGTGGCACTCAAGAACGTCTCGTTCAACGAGCCTTACTTCAACGGCCACTTCCCCGGCAATCCAGTTATGCCCGGGGTGCTGCAGATAGAGGCGATAGCGCAGGCCGCGGGCATTATGGGGCTGTACAAGTATTATAATAAGGAAGACGGCGCGCCGGTAAACGCCAATGTACTCTTTACGGATGTTTTCAACGCGAGCTTCAGGGGCATAGTGAGGCCGGGGGACGTGCTGAGGATTGAGGTGAAGATGCTGCAGTTCAGGATGGGCATAGGCAAGTTCTCCGGCAAATGTTACGTAGACGATAAATTGGTCTGCGAGGCTGACGGCCGGGCGGTATTTAAAAGGTAAAGAATCCGCACCGCTTCGGGGTGCATTCATTTGAAGGGTGATATGACAATGTCAGACGACAAGGGCTGTTCATGCTGCGCTACCGCCGCGCTGGCCGCGGGTATGACCGCGATCCATCCGACCGCGATTATCGAGCCGGGCGCGCAGCTCGGCGTTAACGTCTCCGTGGGCCCCTACGCCGTAATCGAGCGCGATGTCGAAATAGGCGACGGCTCCGAGATAGGCCCCCACGCGATGATCTGCAACGGCTCTCGCCTCGGCCCGCGCTGCCGCGTATTTCAGGGCGCGTCTGTAGGCCAGGAGCCGCAGGACAAAAAATACGCCGGCGAGAAGACGCTCGCCGTAATAGGCGAAGACACGCTGATACGCGAATACGTAACAGTAAACCGCGGGACAGGCGCCACCGGCGAAACGCGCATAGGCAAGCGCGGCTGGATAATGGCCTACTGCCACATAGCCCACGACTGCGTAGTGGGAGACGACGCGACAATATCAAACGCGCTGGCTATGGCCGGCCACGTTACGGTTGGAAACGGCGTAACCATAAGCGGCATAGTCTCAATAAACCAGTTCGTAAAAATAGGCGACTACGCAATGGTAGGCGCGCGCGCAAGGGTAGCGTCGGACATAGTGCCGTACGCATTGGTTGGAACCGAGCCGATGAGGATCGCCGGTATCAACAAGGTAGGGTTGGAAAGGCGCGGGTTTACCGGAGACCAGATGAGCAACATCAAGAAGGCGTACAGGATTTTATTTAAGGATGTATTGTCATTGAATGACGCGCTGATAAAGATTGACACAGACTTTCCCGGTGACGAAAGCGTAAAGCGCCTGACGGATTTTGTAAGGGGCAGCGAAAAGGGTTTTCTGAGGATGCGGGACGATTGATGTGTTGATCTCGCCGTTGATTTTGACTTTAAATATTTTGATTTTGACTTTTTTATAAGGAGGCATTACCATGCATATGTCAGACGAATTATTATCTGCCACGGTAGGTTCCGCGCTCTACGCAGCCTCAGCCGCCGCAGTAGCGTATTCCGCCGTCAAGATTAAAAAAGACGGCATTGACCTCAAAAAGGCCGCGGTTGCAGCAGCCGCCGGAGCGGTGATCCTCTCTGTGCAGTCTGTCAACTACGCCATACCCGGCACAGGCTCAAGCGGCCACCTCCTCGGCGCGCTGATGCTTGCCGCGATTGTCGGAGCCGCCCCCGCTATGCTTGTCATGGCGTCTGTACTCGCAATCCAGTGTTTCCTGTTTGCGGACGGTGGCGTGCTGGCTTTGGGCGCGAACATCTTTAATTTGGGTGTGGTTCCCTGCCTGATTGTCTACCCGCTGCTCTTCAAACCGCTTGTCAAAAACGGCGCGTCAATGACTCGCACGGCGCTTGCCTCAATGGCCGCCTCCGTAGCGGCGTTGCAGCTCGGCGCGTTTGGCGTGGTGCTCTATACGCAGGCGTCCGGCATTACCGCGCTGCCCTTTGTTGAGTTCACGCTTGCCATGCAGCCCATCCACCTCGCGATTGGGCTTATAGAGGGTGCGGCGACGGCTGTTGTCCTCTGCCTTGTCCTTAAAACCCGGCCCGACATTATGAAGAGCGCGCTTGACGGCACGGCAATGCCCGCTGTTCCTGTGGGTAAAGTCGTTGCCGTGTTTGCCGCAGCCGCGCTGGTTGTGGGCGGCGTTATGCCGCGTTTCGCTTCGTCGGCGCCGGATGGGCTTGAATGGTCGGTTGAGAGGGTCGGCGGGCCGGCGGCGGCTGATGTTGACGGCCCGGTTATCGGCGGATGATTTTTTATATATGCGGACCGTCACCAATTATAAAATTACAATGATTTGCGGGAGTTTATAACGTTGTGACACTTGAAGATTTTTTTACTGAAAACCGCGCGGCTGTTCTTGGCTTTTCGGGCGGCGTTGATTCGTCTTTCGTGCTGTATGCCGGGCTGCTCTTTGGCGCCGACATAAAGGCGTGCTTTATCAAGACGGTGTTTCAGCCGGAGTTTGAGCTTTTGGACGCGTTTCGGTTCGTGGAGCGTGTGGGGGCGGACTTTGCCGTTGTGGACGCGGACATCCTGTGCGATGCGCGTGTCGGTTTGAATCCCCCCGACAGGTGCTATTACTGCAAATCGAACATCATAGAGGCGTTGAACACATACGCGCGCGCCGTGAAAGTTCCGCTTATCATAGACGGGACGAACGCTTCCGACGACGAGGCGGGCCGCCCCGGCATGAGGGCGCTGGCCGAACTTGGCGTGCGCTCGCCGCTACGGGAGTGCGGCATGACCAAAGACGACGTGCGGCGTATTTCAAGGGCGGCCGGACTTATGACATGGAACAAGCCGGCGTACGCGTGCCTCGCTACGCGGGTGCCGGCGGGTATGCCCTTAACAGCAGATGTACTGCTGCGTGTAGAGAAGGCGGAGACCGCCTTGTTTGAACTGGGCTTCAGCAATTTCCGCGTGAGGGTTATAGGGGAAAAGTACATACGCAGCTCTGAGTGGCCGATCAGGGATTACGGCGTATCCGCGAAGCTGCAGTTTTCTAAGGAACAGCTGCGCACGGCGGTTGATATGCGTGAAGAGGTGATTATGGCGGTGAAGCCGTATTTTGATACGGTTCTGCTGGATATGGAAGGGCGTTATGAATAAACAGGAAACTCTTGATATCCTCAAAAAAATACAGGCGGGGGAGATAACGCCGGATGACGCGCTGTCGCTGATGTGCACCGAGCCGTTTCAGGATTTGGGCTACGCGAAGCTTGATCATCACCGCGCATTGCGGCAGGGGGTGCCGGAGGTGATATACGGCGCGGGGAAAACGCCGGAGCAGATTTTGGGGATTGTTAAGGCCATGGTTGACAGGGGGCAGCGGTTGGTGCTGATAACGAGGTTATCGCCCTCCGCCGCCGGTATCATCCGTAAAGATATCCCCATACAGTATTTTGACATTGCGCGTATAGGAATAGCGGGCGATATCCCCGAACCAGACGGTATAGGCAAAATAGTAGTGGCCGCCGCCGGTACGAGTGATATGCCCGTAGCTGAAGAGGCCGCAGTTACCGCCGGGGCGCTGGGTAATGAGGTTGTCAGGATGTATGATGTAGGTGTAGCGGGGCTGCACAGATTGTCATCAAAGTTAGATGTGCTGATGAGCGCGCGCGCGGTAATATCGGTAGCCGGTATGGAGGGCGCGCTTACAAGCGTTATAGGCGGTCTGGTTGATTGCCCGGTGATAGGCGTGCCGACAAGCGTGGGTTACGGCGCGTCGTTTGGCGGGGTGGCGGCGCTCCTGACCATGCTGAATTCGTGCGCGTCGGGGGTCAGCGTGGTCAATATCGACAACGGTTTTGGGGCGGGGTATCTGGCAAGCATGATAAATCACTTGAGGGGGTGATGTGATGAGGTCACTATATATAGAGTGCAATATGGGGGCTGCCGGGGATATGCTTATGGCGGCGCTTTTGGAATTGGTTGACGACAGAAAAAAGTTTTTGGACAGATTGAACGCGGCCGGTATTCCAAATGTCGCCGTATCGGCGGAGCCGTCAAAAAAATGCGGGATAACGGGGACGCATATAACCGTTAAGGTTGGCGGGAGGGAAGAGGGCGCCGGCGGCTGTCATCACCACGAACATCATGATAATCATCACCACAGCGGCTATAGCGATATAGAGCATATAATCGATCACTTAAATATATCCGGTGATGTAAAGAAAAACGCGAAAGCCGTCTACGCGCTGATAGCCGAAGCCGAGAGCCATGTCCACGGCGTTCCCGTAAATCAAATCCATTTTCACGAGGTTGGCGAGATGGACGCCGTCGCTGATATCGTAGGCGCCTGTATGTTGATTGAAGAGCTCGCGCCGGACCTCATCCTCGCGTCCCCCATAAACACCGGCTCCGGCCATATACATTGCGCTCACGGCGAGTTACCGGTTCCCGCCCCGGCCACAGCGCGTATTTTGAGGGATATCCCCATATATAATGACGGGATCATAAAAACCGAACTCTGCACCCCGACCGGCGCCGCGCTCCTGAAGCATTTCGTCGGCAAATTCACTAATATGCCGCTTATCACCGTCAGCAAAATCGGCTGCGGCATGGGCAAAAAGGATTTCCCGCAGGCAAACTGCGTACGCGCGTATCTTGGGGATATCGCCGGAGACAGCGCCGCGGATGAGGTAACGGAGTTATCCTGCAATCTGGACGACATGACCCCCGAAGCGGTATCCTTCGCTCAGGAGACGCTATTGCGCGAAGGAGCGCTTGACGTCTGGGTAACATCCACAGGCATGAAAAAGGGGCGCATGGGCGTAATGCTGACCTGCCTCTGCGATAACGCGGTTAAGGACAGGATGGCATCATCAATCTTCAAGCATACAACAACACTTGGCATCCGCGAAACCATCTGCCGCCGGTACACATTGCAGCGTGAATCAAAACAAATTCAAACAAGTTACGGTCCGGTAAGAATAAAATCAGCCCAGGGCTGCGGCGTAAGGAAATCAAAGCCGGAATATGACGATGTGGCCAAAATCGCGCGGGAAAACAATGTTCCGCTGCAGGCTGTATTGCAGCAGTGCCCGGCGGTTTATATGCCGCAGCCTGATGATTAAGGCGCAGTCCACCGCCCCAAAGGCTTAATTTTGGGATGGACCCCCGTCTCCCACGGTATCGTCTTACCCCGAATAAAAGCGTCTACCGTCAACCCCAGGGTAAGCGGTACTTTCATATCCGGCGGAATATCCAATTCCTCGACGCTGCGCACCGGGATAGGGTCAAAAGAGGCCCTGAGGTAGTCCAAAAGCGCCAGGTTGTTCCCCCCGCCCCCCGACACCCAAAGCGCCTCCGGCTGCTGCGCCCCCTTGTACTCCCGCCTGTAGAATTCGTACGCGCTTATCGCGGTCAGCGCGGTTATTGTGGCCATACGGTCTATGCTGCTGAGGACTTTCAGGCATGGGTGGTTCAGCAGGTGCGTGAATATTTCCGGCGACGCCTGTTTGGGCGCGGCTTTTGAGAGCCAGTTGTCGCCTGCCAGTGTTTCGAGGCATTCGGCGTTGGGGTATCCCCTGGCGGTGAGCTGCCCGTCGCGGTCTATGCCGCCGGGGCACTCCGCTTCTAAGGCGCATTTGTCTATAAGCACGGTTCCCGGCCCGGTGTCGGCCTCCATAAGGAGTTTACCGGCTTTTTTGTCGATTATGGTCATTCGGGCCACCGTTCCGATGTTGAGGAAGAGGCCGACGCCTTCGGTTTTTTTCGCGACAATCATGCTGCCGGGGAAAGTGGGGAGCACGCCGGGCCCGCCCGCCAGCATATTGTGGCGCAGGAACTCCGTCATTACCGGTATTCCCAGCGAGTTGGCGAGGTATAGCTCGTCGCCGACCAGCAGGTTCCAGTTGGACTGCTGGAGGTTCTCGCCTGTAGGGCCTTTCCACAGGGTTGGCTTGTTGAGCGCGGCGTAGTGCGGTTTGCCTACGGATTTGTGCGCGTTGACCAGCGCGGCCTTTGCGGCGTCAAGGATCAGCATGGTTACCTTGTAGTCGAGCCAACCGATGTCGGAGAGCGCTACCGGCTCTTCGGTTTCGTTGAGGCGTATTATCAGGTCACCCACCTTTTGCGGCCAGGGCAGGTACGCGGTCGAGAAGACTTCCCAGTCGTCGCCGGTGTACCCCATATAGAGCACCTGTATCCCGCTGCGTATCCCTCCGGCGGATATGACCAGCGCCCGGCGTGTTTTCAGGCCCCTGAGTTTTGATATTATCGCGTTATTTGCGCTTGACGCCATGGCTAACCCTCCTTGTTTTGATCTCTTAATAAAATATATTGTTTCCCGCAGCAGGGGAAATTTTTTGCTTATTTTTGTAAAATCCGCAAAATCCGCAAAAAAACGCCCCCGCCGCGCCGGCGGCCCAATCGCGGGAATTCGCCTTTTTTCTTGCATTTCAGCCTGCCGCATATTATATTTATATTTAATACGTCTCAAATGACAGGAGATTGAAACTTGAATAAACGTATCGCAACTCTGTTACCGGTGATGCTTGGCGCATTATTGTTGGCGGCCGTGTCCGGCTGTACCCCTGATAAGGAAGACTCCTCTCCCAAAAAGCCGGAGGGGAAGGTAATCGCGCGGGTGGGGCAAGCCTATTTAACGCTTGAGGAGCTTAAGGCGAGCATCCCCAGCGAGTATGCGGATATTATCACCCGTGAGCAGAACATCCTGTATGTGCGGCAGTGGATAAACACCGAGCTGCTGTACCAGGAGGCGCTGCGGCAGGGCGTAGACAAGGAGCATGACATCCGGGCGCGCCTTGAAAAGATGCGCCGGGACCTCCTCAGCGCCGAGATCATCAGCCGCAGCGTGCGCGGCGGGGCCGATGTTGGCGAGGTCGCAATTAAGGAGTACTACGAGACCAACCGCGAGCAGTTCGTCCGCGAGGCGTTTACCGTGCGTTACGAAGAGATAGTTGTGGACGAGCTGACTTTGGCGTGGGAACTGCGCCGCAACGCCACCCACGAGACGTTCCACTCCCTCGCGAATACCCACTCAAAGTTCAGGAGCGCGTCCGCTGCCGAGGGCAACGTAAACCCGCCGTACGTACCGCTCGACGCCATACCCCCGGTAATCCGGACGGCGATCATGGCCGCGTCGGTGCCGTCTATCACCGGGCCCTACAGGGCCGAAGACGGTTTCCACATACTGCGCCTCGTAGGCCGCTTCGACAAGGGGACCATCGCGTCGCTCGACGAGGTGCGCGAAGAGATAGTGTCGCGGCTGTCGAACATCACGCAGAAGGGCGAGACCGACCGGCTGATATCGGATGTGCGGTCGCGCTCTGACGTAGAGTTCAACGAAGACCTGGTGCCCGGCATAGGCGGTTCCGCCGGCGGGGGCATCGTAGATGTGCATGCCCCTGAGGTGGCGCACGATTAATGGTTGCCTGAACCGGGGTTAAGGGGATTAACAGGATATTCATGACAATGAGATTATTTGCGGTAATAGCCTTGGTTATCAATATGTTAGCGCTGCCCGTTTTCGCGCGCGGCGGCGCGGCGGCATCAGAGGGGCACCATAATGCCGATTCGGCAAAGGTGTTTGCGCAAACCGCAAAGGCCGATTCCGCTCAGGCTGACCATACGGTACCGGCGCAATCCGCTCAGGCCGATTCGGCGGTCGCGCAGGCCGGTCACGGTAGTGTTGACGGCGAACCCGAAGAGCGGGAGGACACCGAAATCGCCGAGCCGGCGGCTCCTGCAGCCCCTTCCGGGCCCGCGCGCATAGCCGCTTTAGGCCATCCGGGCCGCCTCGACGGCATAGCGGCGGTGGTCGGCGGCGAGATCATCCTCCAATCCGAGCTCGAAGCCTACGCATATATGCGCCTCGCCGCGATGGGCGGCAACCCCGACAATATCGACACGAAAGCCCTTTTGAACGACTGTTTAGACGAGCTTATAGACAACAAGGTGCTGCTCGTACGCGCGATGGAAGACAGTACGATAGTTGTGCGCAGCGATGAGGTCGAGAGTATGCTGAACAATCAGATCAACAGCATAATGCGCCAGAATAATCTGAATTTGGAGCAGTTTGAGATGGCGCTGCGTACCCGGCAGGGGACCACGCTTGCCCGTTTCAAAACGGAGATGCGCCGCGCCATACGCGAGCAGCTGCACAAGCAGAAGCTGCAGCAGAGGTACTACTTCGGCGTGAGCGTCAACCGCCGCGACGTAGAGCTTTTTTTTGCGCAGTACCGCGACAGCCTGCCGGAGATCGGCGAGAGCTTTGAACTGCACAAGCTGAGTTTGAGGCTGGCGGCCTCCGATTCGGTGCGGCAGGCGGCGTTCGACAAAATCCGCTCGGTCAAGCAGCAGTTAGACGCCGGCGGGGATTTCGCGGAGCTCGCCAAAAAGTATTCCGACAGCCCCGATGGGCCGTCGGGCGGGGATTTGGGGTATTTGGAGAAGGGGTCTACGTCGGAACTGGTTTTTGAGGAACACGCCTTCTCGCTGCCGGTGGGCAGGGTGAGCGAGCCGTTCGAGACGCGGCTTGGGTTCCACATACTGTTGGTTGAGGAGAAGCGCGACCGGCGCGTTAAGCTGAGGCAGATAATGGTGCGCCACGCCCCCACCGGGCAGGAGCGGGAGGCGGTGGCCGCACGGTTGGATTCGCTTCGGCAGTCTGTAACCGTGCGGGAGGAGTTCGAAGCGTGGGCGCGGACCATTAGCGCAGACAACGCCACAAGGACGAGGGGCGGCGCGCTTGGCTGGCTCTCGCTGCTCGAAATGCCGCCCGCCGTACGCAACGCGGTCATGAACCTTGAGGCGGGGCAGATAAGCCAGCCCGTTAATGAGGATAATATGCTCACTATCTATATGGTAGCCGACAGGGTAGACAGCAGGAGGCTGACATTGGAGTCCGACTACCCGGCCATAGCGGAAAAGGCGCGGGACATCGCGGCCCAGAAGCAGCTTTTGGAAAACGTCAGGAAGTGGAGAGAGAAGGTCTTTATAGATGTGCGGATATAGCGGATAGCCCATGCAATACGACGCGCTGGCCCCCATGTACGACCGCCTGATGTTCCACGTTGAGTACGACGAGTGGATCGCCCTCATCCGCCGCATAGCGTCCAAATTCGGCGTTTCGCCCAAGCCCGATATCCTGGAGCTTGGCGCGGGGACGGGCATAATCGGGTCGATTTTGCAGGGGATGGGGTATGGTTACGCCGCCTCCGACATCTCTTTGCCGATGTGCAGGGAGGCGCGCGTAAAGCGCGGTTTGCCGGTATGCGCCGCCGACGCCCGCTACCTTCCGTTCAAAAAGCAGTTCGGCATGGCGCTGTTTCTGTACGACGGCATAAACTACCTTATGACGCTCGACGAATACCGCCGGCTGTTCAACGCCGTGCACGATGTCCTACTGCCCGGCGGGCTGTTCCTGTTCGATATCACCACGCGGGCGAACTCCCTGCAGCACTTCGCCCACTACATGGATTTTGAGGATTACGGGGATTTCAGTTTCGTACGGAACAGCTGGTTTGACTACGGGCGGTCTATACAGCATAATGATTTTACAATATTTCGCCAGGTAACGGACGCACCCCTCAAAGATGCGCCCGGCGCCGCAGCCGCAGCGGCGGAGGCCCGTTATTACGAAAAATTCGTCGAGGAGCACAGCCAGAAAGTATTTTCAGTATCGGAGATAGAGCGGGTGATCCCCAAAAAGCGCTTTAAAGTGCTTGGGATATGGGACGGGTACACGTTCAGAAAGTACACATCCAAATCAATCCGCATCCATTTCCTGCTTGAGAAGATATATTGAAAAAACGATTAAATATTATACCAGGCCATCCTGCAACTGCACGACAGCCGTGATGTTGCAGGACAGCAACGATTAAATATTATACCAGGCCATCCTGCAACTGCACGACAGCCGTGATGTCGCAGGATGGCCTGGTATAATATTTAATCGTGGGACCTATAAATGGGGGGCGAAGCCGTATGATCCATTTTCTGCACGTAAGCAAGGTGTACGAGGGCGGTTTCCGCGCGCTCGACGCCCTCTCGTTCTTTGTGGACAAGGCGGAGTTCGTCTTCCTGACCGGAGCGAGCGGCGCGGGCAAGACGACCCTGCTCAAGCATATATATATGGAAGAAAGCCCCACCACCGGGCAGGTACAGGTCTGCGGCTACGACTCGCGCAGCATAAAGAACAGCGAAAAACCGTACCTGCGGCGCAAACTCGGCATCGTCTTTCAGGATTTCAGGCTGCTGAACGACAGAAACGTATTCGAAAACGTGGCGTTCACCCTGCGCGTAACCGGTATGCGCGAGCGCGAGGTCAAGCGCAAGGTGTTCAAGGTGCTCGCGCTCACGGGCCTCAGCCACAAGTGCTCGAACTACCCCAACCAGCTCTCCGGCGGCGAACAGCAGCGGGTGGCCATAGCGCGGGCGATAGTAAACGAGCCGTGGGCGCTTCTGGCCGACGAGCCGACGGGCAACCTGGACAACGTGGTCTCCAAAGAGATATTCGAGCTGCTGCAAACCATAAACTCGTGGGGCACGACCGTGATAATGGCCACCCACGACCTGGCCCTGATAGCGCCGTACCCGTACCGTATAATAGAGCTGAGCCGGGGGACGCTTATCAAGGGGGCGGATGCTACCGTGAAGCCGCGGTTTATGGATATTAAGGCATTTGTACAACAATCCGATAGTATATAATATGCCGACAGCGATGTACAGATTTTTTACGCTTATGTTCCTTGCCGCCCTTTTGGCGCCAGCGCTCTCCCATGCCCAGAACATCGTCTCGCCGGAACTTATGCGGCAGATCAGGAAAGACCGGGCCGCTATGGAGCAGATAAACCGCCACCTGCAGCGCAACCCGGCCCTGCGCGACTCGCTGCTGCAGCGCAGCGCGGCGGTTATGGCGGACAGTTTGGGTCTGCGGGACAGTTCGGGCACCGCCGACTCGCTGCTCATGGCCGCCGACACCGCGCGGCAGCCGTTTTCCAATTCCGTATATTTGGATATGTTCGCCGGGAGGGTCATCTATCCCGACAGCGTCATCCCGCACCTGCTGCCCTACGGCTACGAGGTGTTTTCGCAGAGGCGCGAGCCGGTTTTCGGCCCCGGCGAGATGGGCGGCGTACCCGCAAGCTACCCCATACGCCCCGGCGACGAACTGAAAATAACGCTGTGGGGGCGGATAAACGACGAGTACCACCTGACCGTCAACCGCGAGGGCGCGGTGAGCGTCCCCCACAACGTAGGCCCGGTCACGGTGGCGGGGCTGCCGCTTAGCGCCGCGCAGAAGGCCATAGCCGACCGGCTGAAAAATATCGAGGGCGTAAGCGTCGCCGTGTCGGTGGCGGAGATCAGGCCCATCGGCATCTATATAGTCGGGGAGGTCGGCTCGCCGGGGTTCCACACGGTCAGCCCGCTCACAAGCGTGACCAACGCGCTCTTCGCCGCAGGGGGTATAACCCAGCGCGGGTCGCTGCGGAACGTGCAGCTGCGACGCGGCGGGAAACTTGTGGCGGAGGTCGATTTTTATGAGTTTCTGATATCCGGCAATGATAAGTCGGGCCTGCGTCTCCATGCGGGGGACGTCATAATCGTGCCGGTGGCGCGTCAGGTTGCCGCAGTAGCCGGCAATGTACGCCGGAGCGCGCTGTACGAACTCAAAGGGCCGGCGAAACTGGCGGATATCCTTGAACTCGCAGGCGGGGTCAGCCCTGCCGGGTGGTCGGGGCGCGTCCAGGTCGAGCGGTTTCAGGATAACAGCTACCACACGGTGCTCGACGTAACCGCCGCCGGCGCCGCACCCGATTTTACGGTTCAGGACGGCGACCTGATAAAAGTCTTCCCCGTATTATCCAAGGACCAAAGCGCCGTGTACCTCAGCGGCAACGTTTTGCGCCCCGGCAAATATGAGTTCAGGGAGGGTATGCGCGTGCGCGACGTAATCGCCGGCCACCGCGACCTTATGCCGGAGACCTATTTCGAGTACGCGGTGATACTGCGCAAGAGCTATCCGTCATACCTGGACAGGATAGTCTCGTTCAACCTCGGCAGGGCGCTCTCCGACGCCGCCTCGCCCGACAACGCGCCGCTTGAGGACCAGGACCAGCTGATAATCTACAACAGCGATTACTTCAACCCCGACCGCAGCGTGATGGTGGAGGGGGCGGTAACGGCGCCGGGCGCTTACAAAATGCTCGACAATATGACGGTGCGCGACCTGATACTGCAGGCCGGCGGGCTTAGCGACGAGGCGAGCGGCGAGCGCGGGGAACTGTACCGCCGGCACTCGGAGGGGGAGTCGGTCGTCACACGGAAAATAGAATTCAGCATAAGCGCCGCAATGGGGGGCGACCCCGGGCAGAATGTGATTCTGCAGCGCAACGACAAGATTTTCATTCGCAGCATGAGGGGCTGGGAGTCGGAGCGCAGCGTGCGCCTGAGCGGCCAGATCTATTACCCGGGGACGTATGTGGCCTTTGAGGACGAGACGCTTGGCGATTTGATAACCAGAGCCGGCGGCTTCAAACCCGACGCCTACCTCCCCGCCGCCGTCTTCACCCGCCAGTCGGTCAAGGAGATGGAAGAGAGCCGGATGCGCCTGTATAATAATGAATTGGGGACGGATATGCTGCGCCTTTCCATGGAAATGGCCACCAAAGGCGTAAACGTGTCATCCCTGCTGGAGCAGCAGATGACGCTCAAGGGGCTGCTCGACTCCGTGGCGGTTACGGGGCGGGTGATGATAGACATGACGAACGAGGCGAGCTACAAGACGTTTGTGCTTGAGGATGGCGACGAACTGTTCATCCCCAGAAACCTGTCGACGGTATCGGTCCTCGGTGAGGTCTACAACCCGGCTACCTTCAGGCTTGATCCGCAAAAAACGACCGTCCTGCACTATCTTGACATCGCCGGCGGCCCCAAGGAGTCGGCTGACAGGAAGGCCATATACGTGATAAGGGCCAACGGCAGCGTGATACCCAACAAGGCCATGCGCATAAGTTCGGTAACGCTGTCGCCGGGGGACGTGGTGATAGTCCCGGCAAAAATCCGATACCCCAACAACTTTAAGGTATTCATAGACGCCGCCGACGCGACGCTCAAGGTGGGGAGCTTCCTGGCCGCTATAGCCACGCTGATTGTGGCGATAAACTCCATGAATAAATAGCCGCTTACGCTTCCCCATCCTTATCCATGCAGCACTTTTTGTACTTCTTCCCGCTGCCGCAGGGGCAGGGGTCGTTGCGGTTGACCTTACCCTCTTCGCGTATAAACGGCTTGGGCGGGTGCACAGTGCCGTCTACGTAGTACCATACCCCGTCTACCCGCCTGAACGTGCCGGTCTCGTGGAGCACCTTCTTCATACGGTCTTCGGTGAACCGCGCGATGAACTCTACCTGCCCCTCTTTATCCCCCGCGCCCCCCTTATCGGTGGAGACGATCTCGAACCCGGTCCATTCGGAGTTGGCCGACCACGACCTTATGGCCTTCTCGTCGCACTCCGAACGCCTATCCGGATACGTGGACGAGATGACAAACTCGACGGCGCCCTTGACGTAGGCGCTGTACCGCGCGCGCATTAGCTCAAGCGCCGTCCCGGCGGGGCGCGCCGCCGTAACAACCGGCTCACAGCACTCGGCGTAAGGCTTTCCTGAGAGGCACGGGCAGAAGTTGCCGTTATTCTGGTCTGTCATGGCGGTGTCCTTTCTATTGTATATGATAGACCCATCTATAACTATATAAATATATATTACTCCGCAGGTGCGCCGCCGCAAAAAATAAAATTCGACATGGGCCGACGCTGAACCTCAGCGCCGGCTATCTCCGGTGCGGTTAGCGGATAGGAGTAGGATAGCAGCCTTCTGCCCCCTAATTGTCCGATAGAGAGATTCCTAATGCGGCGCCCAGTATGCCGCCTGCCAGGTTGGCAGCGTTATCATTTTGTATCTTGATATTTCCTTTTGCCGTTTCATTGTTCGGATTTATTCTCAGCGCGGCCTCGTAGTCAGCCATTGCCAGATCGTTTTTTTTCTGTCTATTATAACAGACGCCGCGGTTTACATAGGCGTTGTCGAAGTTTGGGTTTATTTTCAATGCTGCGTCATAGTCGGCTATTGCCAATTCGTAATTGTTCAGATCGCGGTAACAGTCACCGCGGTATATATAGGAACCGTCTACGTTTGGCTTTATTTTTAATACTGCCTCAAAGTCGGCTATTGCCAGTTCGTATTTTTTCTGATCGTAATAATATAAAGCGCGATTGAAATAGGCCTCAGCATGATTCGGATTTATCTTTAATGCCGCCTCAAAGTCGGCTATTGCCAAATCGGACGCTCCATGGTTGTTATAATATTGGCCGCGATTGAAATAGGCGGCGGCATCATCGGGATTAAGCTCAATAGCCAGCGTAAGAGCCTCAATATCATTGTTTTGATCAGCCATAAAATCCACCTTTCTGTTTATTTATTATGTATATTTATTCAAATCCACAACAATTCAGTCAAAAACACAAATCCCTCACCGTTTACCAGATGACTGTATGACCCCTTTTTCCGTTTCAACCCAGTATAACTGGATTCTCTCATTGGGTATTTGCATCCAAGCCACATAATAGTATTTACCTTTTTCGAATGTTGCCTGAAGCAACATCCCTTTTGCTGTTAATTCGGTCGTGGATGCGTCCAGATTACTTTTCCGTCTCTTGAAATTGAATTCAAGGGCATTTGTGCCAGCTGGTACACTTACAGCCGCGTTTTTAGCGAAGAAACCGGCATTCCGTTTGACTTTTTGCCCGTTGAACGATACGAGTGTCAGGTTTTTTTGGATATAGAGACACGCTGTATTTGGGCCGTCTCCAAGCCTTAGAATTCCTCCTTTTCCCCTTAAATGTCTCCAAAATCCCCATTTTTACTCCGGTGTAGCGGTTTTTGCACAAAAAACTTGATTTTGTAACGTACACCATAGTATATTAATAACATATATAATAATTTTTACAATACATGTAGGAAAGATACGATGAAAAAAATGATGGTAATGCTGCTGGCCCTCTATTCTGTTGCGGCAGCGGGTACGGATGTGTCATTCGGGTTTGGGGGGGATTTGGGCTTAGGCTTGGGAGTAGGTGCGCCCGGGTCAAATATGTTTGACGGGGCATACGCGTTTTACAACAGTCCGTCAATTGGCGGCGGCGGATCCGTTGGGTTTGGGCTAACGCTGGGTACTATGGTAGCAAACAAGGTGGGTTTTTCCACCGGGGCATATTACCGTTGCCTGCTGAGGTCTTTCAATATATATTCCAATGCTGCCTCGTCTGCTGACACGATTAAAGCTTTTGTAACCGATAATTCGGTAACATTTCCGGCATTGATTCGTATTGGGATTGTAGAGGATCGGATTTGGGCGGAAGCCGGGGTTCAGCTGGGGATGCCGTTTAGCGCCAGCGCGTCGTTGCGTAACAAGCGTCTCGGTATTAGCGACAGGTATTCGGATTTCAGGCCTGAGTATGATTTGGGGATCATTTTGGGGGTGGGATACTATGAGGAAGGCTCTTTTCGCGGTTTCAGGCTTTTTATCCCAACGGCTATGATGGATACGCAGAACACTATTCCCGGCGCGGTTATACTCAGCCTTGCTTTTGATATACCGTATAAGGTTTTCTAATTTTGACGGGTTTCAAAAATTTGTTTTTTGCTGCGTACGGTACAAATAGTATATTTGGTAGGTATAGTTGGATTCCGATTGGGTCAGAGTTAGGGTGAAATTTTTAGTGGGAGGGTTTTTTATTGTGAGAACTGGTACAATGGTGTTTGGGAGATTCGTATTAGGTGTTCGTGTGGCAAAAGGTACTCTTTTGGCCGCAGTTTTTACGGCGTTTTTCAGTTTTTCCTGCATAAACGGCGAGGGGGAATGGGGAGACGACGACGACGGGTCGACAAGTGGCAATTTGAATTTGGCTGACCGGCTGCGGGAAATCCACGCAAACGCGGTGAGCGGAGGGCAGTACGACATTGAGTTGACAGGCAGCGGGAATATAGGCGCTCAGGAGCTTTCGTTTTCGGGCAGGACCAACATCACTATACGGATTACGGGCAGCGGCGGTGTGGTGAGGACAGTCGCGATGACCGGCAGTGGTACGCTTTTCACAATAGGTTCCGGCGTTATTTTGGAGTTGGGTGATATGGTTACGCTTAGGGGCAATGTGGATAACAATGTCCCGCTTGTAGTGGTGGGCAGCGGCGGGACGCTGACAATGAAAGCGGGGTCTAAGATCATCAGCAACACAAACCGCAGCGGTTATAGCACCGCTGGCGTGGTAGTGTCCACGGGTGGGATTTTTCTGATGGAGGGCGGCGAGATTTCTGGCCATACTGCCAGCGGCTACACTTCCCGCGGTGGGGTGCATGTGCAGTCCGGCGCGGATTTTTTGATGGAGGGCGGCAAAATTTCCGGCAACACTGCCTCCTCCTACGGGAATGGCGGTGGGGTGTTTGTTGAGGGGCGTTTTACTATGGCAGGTGGTGAGATTTCCGGCAATTCGGTTTCCTCTAACGGTGGAGGGGTGCATGTATCCAGAGGTGTTTTTGCTATGGAGGGCGGCTCAATCTCCGGCAATACTGCTGGTTCCAACGGTGGCGGGGTGTATATGTCGAACGCGATGTTTACTATGAGCGGCGGCATACTCTCTTTTAACACCGCAGCCAGCGGTGGCGGTGGAGTGTATGTCACCAGTAACGCGGGTATTGTCAAGACCGGCGGGACTATTTACGGTTATGATCTGAGGGATAGCAACAGAAACACTGCGACAACGGGGATAAGTTCCAATGACAGGGGTCACGCGGTGTTTGTCGACAGCAGTCCCGGCAAACGCAGAGAGACTACCGCAGGTCCGGCGGTGAATCTGGATTCGGAAGTACTCGGCGCGGCGGGAGGATGGGAGTAACTAATGAGGAATGCGTTGATAATATTTTTAGCTTTTTGTACGTTTGCGCTCGCGCAGGAGAGACAAACCGTTGCTGTGTATATGGCCGGCGAAGAACCGCAAAGCGCCAGGGGGGCGCATAAGGTGCTGGGTGGGGAGTTGGTGAAAACCATCAATGGAAGCGGCAGGTACATTGCCGTGGACCGCACGGAGGCCATACAAACGCAGTTGGTCAAAGAGCATACGTTCCAGCAAGGCGGCGCGGTTGACGATGCGCAGATAAAAAACTGGGGAAAACAGTTCAGTGTGCAGTACCTTTGTATAGTGGAAATAAGTGCTCTTAAAGGCGGACAATTTTATTTAGACGTACGATTAGTTGATGTGGAAACTGCGGTAACGTCGAAAAGCGCTACAGCGGACAGTGATCTGAGAGACGCCGGTGAGATAATGCGGGTAGCGCGGTATCTGGCGAGGGGGATTGTTGACGTCGGCGGTGTTTATGATTCCGGTCCGGGCCTGCGGCCCCTTGTTCCCGGCTGGGCTCAGATCCACAGGGGCAGCAATGGATTGGGTACATTTTTTATAGTAGGCGAGGCCGCCCTTATCGGCGGTGCGGTGATGGCTGAGGTATTTCGTCAGGATAACGATTCCAAGGTCAATTCTACGTTTAATTCCGCGCAGAGGCAGCGTTACATAGACAATACTAACGCCATGCAAAACCTGTGTATTGGCTTGTTAATCGGTGCCGCTGGTTTATATGTATGGAATGTCGCGGATGGTTTTGCTGGTAAGAGGCAGGATGGGGTGCAGGCGTCCCGGACCGAATTTAAGATAACGCCGTACGCGGATTCGCGGTCGGGCGGCTTGATGTTGACATTGGACTTTTAGGGGAGGTGCAGCCGGATGAAAAAGCCGTTGATTGTTTTTTTTGTGTTGGTGGCGCTGATGTTTTGCGTTTCGTGCGAGAGGGAAGGGTACGAGACTTTCGGCGGAATTCACGGTACGGTAACTGATGCGGGCACAAGCGCTCCGGTTTCGGGTGCTAATGTTACGCTTTCACCGGGTGGGGCGGTTAGTCTGACGGGATCCGATGGCGGCTACACGTTCACGAAACTGGAACCGGACAGGCAGTATACAGTCAACGTATTGTGTACTGGTTACAGGAGCGATACAAGGAGCGTTACCGTGAGGGTGGGTGAGAGTGTGCCCGTAAGTTTTTTGTTGATTGGGGAGTGACCGGGTAGAAATATATTTATATCTTGCACGACGGGAGGATTATGAAAAAGATTTGGTATTTCATAGCGGTGGTTTCGTGTCTTGGCCTCTTTTTTTGTTCTGAGCCGGTTGGCAACCCTGGCAATGAAACGGGCAGTATCTACGGTACCGTCAGGGATATGGCTACGAATAAGGAGGTTGCCGGCGCAAACGTGCTGCTTCGTCCGAGCGGCTCAACCTCGCTTACCGAAGCCGGGATTACCGGTTCGAATGGCCACTATGAAGCCGTTAACGTGAAGCCCGGCACGTATACAATAGTGGTTCGCAAGAACGGCTACAGCGAACTTTTGGATAACTTTGATGTGACCGTCAAACCCGGTTCGCCTACAAGAAGGGACATGCAGATAGAGAGACTTCCGTCGACTCTGAGGCTTGTAGCCGCAGATGGGACAATGAATGACATCACGGGGCTCAACTTTGGCGGTTCGGATGTTACACGCTCGTTCACTATTTTCAACGCCGCCTCCGGTATATTCGACTGGAATATAGTGAACAATAATGAATGGATCTCCGTGAATCAATCAACCGGAACTCTGGGCCCCGGGGAGCAGCAGTCCATAGCGGTTACAATAGAGCGCGGCAATCAGGAGGGCGGGGTTTATAGCGCCGGTATCTCTATTATTACTACAAACTCGGGCAGCAGAGATCTGGTTATTTCCACACGGTCTGCTACGCTCGCACTCAGCGCCAGCCCAACAATCGGCGGGACGGCAACGCCCACACCGGCAGCGGACTTTTACGCGTTGGGTTCGGCGGTTGCTATTACCGCTGATGTGGCGGGCGGTTACAGATTTTCCGGCTGGGCGGTAACGGAGGGTCAGGCTCAGATTGCTAACGCGAATAGCGCATCCACGACGGTTATCCTGAACTCTGAAGCAGTGAAGGTTACTGCCAATTTTGAGACAGTTTCCGATCCTGGACCCGGTACCGGCAAGTCTTTGGCTGCGCAGTTGCTGGACTTGTACGCAAAAGTTGAAAGTAACAACGAATACATTATAGACCTGACTGCTGCCAACGAGAGTATCGGGGCCCAGCCGCTCGCATTTTCTGACGGGATAACCAATGTAACAGTACGAATTATCGGCATAGGGGAGGAGCGGGCGGTAACGCTTATTGATAACGGTTCGCTCTTTTCTGTAGGCGCCGGCGTTACGCTGATATTGGACGAGAGGGTGACGCTACGGGGGCGTGTAAGCGGGAACAACAACGCACCATTGGTTATGGTGGAGAGCAGGGGTGCGCTGATTTTGAGGCAGGGTGCGAAGATTTCGGGTAATACCTATAGCGGTTACTACTCCGGCGGTGGCGGGGTATACGTATCATCAGACGCGATTTTCAGGATGGAGGGCGGGGAGATTTCCGGCAATGAGGCTGGTGGGTCGGCTTCCGGTACCGGCGGTGGCGGCGTCTTTGTGGTGGATGGCGGAAACTTCATGATGGAGGGTGGCAAGATTTCGGGCAACAAATCTCCAGCCGGCGGCGGTGTTTACGTGGCGAATGGGGTGTTTATGGTGGCTGGCGGGGAGATTACCGGTAATACTGCCTCCGGTAACGGCGGGGCGGTATACGTATACACCGGGAGTTTTGTGATGAACGGCGGCACGGTTTCCAGCAATACCGCCGTTTCCGGCGGCGGGGTATATATAGATAGAGGGGCTTTTACGATTGGTGGCGGAGAGATTACCGGCAATACCGCTACCACCGGTTCCGGCGGCGGTGTGTTCGGAACCGCCAATGCGACGGTTACCAAGACCGGCGGGGTCATATACGGGTACGTATTCATGGATTCCAAAAGGAATACCGCGTCGGCAGGCATAAACAGCAGCGACAGGGGGCACGCGGTGTTCATCAACAGCAGCCCCATAAAGCGCAGGGAGACTACTGCGGGGCCGGAACTGAACCTGAGTTCGGGTACAACCGGCGCTGCAGGTGGTTGGGAGTAATGCGCAGAACCCTGCCTGAAGGTATTGCCCGCAGTCAGCGCAATTTTTTAAAAAACGCTTTCAAAAGCCCGCTCGATTCCTCCCCCATGACCCCGGAGGTGATTTGCGGGAAGGCGCGGTAGGATTTCTCGGCCTCGGCGCGGTAATTGAACGTGTCTATCCCCCCCAGGCGGGGGTCCCTGGCCCCATACACCACCGCGCTGACACGGGATTGCAGTATAGCCCCAAGGCACATCAGGCACGGCTCCAGCGTAACATAAAGCGTGCACCCGTTGAGCCGCCAGTCGCCTATATGCCCCGACGCCGCAGTAATGGCGATGACCTCAGCGTGCGCCGTAGCGTCCCCCAGACCCTCAATCCTGTTGTACCCGCGCCCGATAATAGCCCCGTCCCGCTCAATAACCGCACCAACAGGCACCTCACCCTCCTCAAAAGCCTTAACAGCCTCCCGCAAAGCCGCCCCCATAAAATAAGCGGGGTCCACAGCTGCCTTAAAATCCTCCATCCCTCATCCCTCCAAAAAATAATATAATTATAAATCTTGCGCGGATGCCGTACCAAAATATATTTTAGCTAAATTCGCCAAATTGTCCCCAAACCCGGTAAATATTATACCGCAGGGGCAGGAAACGGCGTATATTGCCCGTATAGGCGTGTTTTTTTATTTTGGATTATTATGTTTGAAGAACTGTCAGAAAGATTCGACGCGATATTCAAGAAGCTCCGCGGCCGCGGCAAGCTGACGGAGGACAACATCTCCGAGGCCGTCCGCGACGTAAAGCGCGCGCTTCTTGAGGCCGACGTAAACTACAAGGTCGTCAAGAGGTTCGCGGCGACGGTTCAGGAGAAGGCGCTTGGGGCCGTGGTCCTCGACAGCATCTCTCCGGGCCAGCAGTTCGTAAAGGTGGTTCACGACGAGCTTGCCTCGGTGCTTGGCGGCTCGGCGCGGCAGATAAAGTTTCACACTAACCGCGTGAACGTCATCCTCCTCGCCGGGCTGCAGGGCAGCGGCAAGACGACGGCGTGCGCGAAGCTTGCGCTCTACTTCCGCAAGCAGGGCCACAAGCCGATAATGGCGGCGTGCGATACCTTCCGCGCGGCGGCCATAGACCAGCTTGAAACGCTGGGCAAGGCGCTCTCGGTGCCCGTGTACTCCGACCGCGCCGCGAAACCGGCGGAGATCGCCAAAGCCGCGCTGGCCGTCGCGAAACGAGAGGGGAACTCGCTGCTCATCGTAGACACGGCGGGCCGCAAGCACATAGACGAAGAGAAGATGGCCGAGCTCAAGGAGGTGGCCGCGGCGGTTTCGCCCGACGAAATCTTCTTCGTGGCCGACGCGATGACGGGCCAGGACGCGGTCAACGTGGCCGAAAAGTTCCACGAGGAGGTCGGGTTCACCGGCGCGATCCTCACGAAGATGGACGGCGACGCACGCGGCGGGGCGGCCCTTTCGATATTGGACGTAACGGGCGTGGCCGTGCAGTTCATGGGCGTGGGCGAAAAACCCGACGGCCTCGAACTCTTCCACCCCGAACGCATGGCGTCGCGCATACTCGGCATGGGCGATATCGTAACGCTCGTTGAGCGCGCGCAGGAGACGGTGGACCTCGAGAAGAGCCAGAAACTCGAAAAAAAGTTCCGCCGCAACCAGTTCACGCTGCAGGACTTTTTGGACCAGATGCGGCAAATAAAAAAGATGGGGTCGCTGGGGGAGCTTCTGGCAATGATACCGGGCCTCGGCAGCCAGCTCAAAGATACCGACATAGACAGCGGCATGATGGGCAAGATAGAGGCGATAATATGCTCAATGACCGTGAAGGAGCGCGAGAAGCCGGTGATAATAGACGGCAGCCGCAAGAAACGGATAGCGTCGGGCAGCGGCACGACGGTGCAGGACGTAAACAAACTGCTAAAGCAGTTTGACAACATGAAGGTGATGATGAAGAAAATGACGAAGATAGCCGGCAAGCGCGGCGCGAACGTGGCTATGCGGAATATGTCGCCGTTTTGAGCGCGGAGTTTTTGGGCGTAAGCTCCAAACTCCAAACTGATGAAAATTAACATTAAACATAAACATTAATAGAAGGAGCAGTACCTTGGCGGTAAAAATCAGACTGGCCCGCACGGGCCGCAAGAAGATCTCGACGTACCGCGTTGTGGCGGCCGACAGCCGCACGCAGCGCGACGGGAAGTTTTTGGAGACAATAGGATTCTACGATCCGCAAACCAACCCAAAAACCTTCACGTTCAAGACCGACCGCGTAGCCTACTGGATCAAGCAGGGCGCTACCCCCACGCTTACAGTAAAGAACCTGCTGCGCCAGGACAACTTCTACGAGAAGATGGCCCAGCTTGACAAGGGTGCGGAACTTGAGAGCATAAGCGTGGAGCGCAAGCCCGAACGCAAGCGCAAGGCGAAGGTCTTCAAGAAAAAGAGCGAGGATTAACAGCGCCTTTTGTCTGACGGTAATGGCGGGATGACGCCGGACCCCGTTTAACGGTGATAACGGCTTGCAGGGGCGGCTGCCCCCGGTATCGAACGACAAGAGTGTACGCTGTGAGGTGTGTCGATGGATCTGGTTGCCATAGCAATCATAAAACGCGCGGTGGGCCTCGACGGGTGTTGCGGGGTGGCCCCGTACGGCGAGACGTTTGAGCGGCTGAAAACGCCGGTTACCGTGTATATCGGCGAGGATGAGCGCCGCGCGCGCGAAACCGAACTCGTTGAAAAAACGCTGCGGCCGCAGGGCTGGGCGGTTATCTTAAGTGATGTGTTTGACCGTACCGCCGCCGAAAGCATACAGGGCCAGAACGTCTATATCAGGGAAGATCAGCTTCCCAAATTAGGCGACGGCCAATATTACCATTTCCATCTTAAAGGGATGGCGGTAGTATTGCAGTCGTCAGGCAATAAAATAGGTACCGTACGCGACACGGTGAACCTGCCGTCGATGGACGGGCTTGATGTGGTGCTGACAAACGGGCATGACGTAATCATCCCCTACAACGATCAGGCGGTCGTAAAGGTGGATGGCGAGAAAAAAACAATAACGGTCAGTGATTCATACTTAGAGGAATTGCTGTGATGCTCTTTGATATTCTAACCCTGTTCCCCGCGATGTTCGACGGGGCCTTTACCGACAGCATCATAAAGAGGGCCGTCGACAAGGGGCTGGTGTCTGTAGATATCCATAACATAAGGGACTATTCGGGCGATGTTAAACATCAGACCGTAGACGACTACCCCTACGGCGGCGACGCCGGGATGCTGATGAAGCCGGAACCGTTAGCCGCGGCGATAAGGGCGGCAAAAGAGCGCCTTGACGGAAGGAATCCCACGGTAGTATACCTGACTCCTGCAGGGCGATTGCTTAATCAGGATACCGTAAAGGAACTGTCCGCCAAAGAGTCGCTGATACTCTTATGCGGGCGGTATAAGGGAATAGACCAGCGCGTCATCGATAGTTATGTTGACATGGAGGTATCAATCGGCGACTACGTCCTCTCCGGCGGCGAAATCCCCGCTATGGCCGTAGTAGACGCCGTAACGCGCCTGATCCCCGGCGTCCTAAGCAACATAGACAGCGCCGAAACCGACTCGTTCCATAACGGACTGTTAAGCCACCCCCACTACACAAGGCCGGAGGTCTTTGAGGGGATAAAGGTACCGGAGGTGCTGATAAGCGGCCACCACGCGAACATACGCGGGTGGCAGAAGCAAAAGTCATTGGAGCTGACAAAGGCGCGCAGGCCGGATTTGTTGAACGGGGCCGGTATTGATTGATAACGGTTGACGGTAATCTGTCAATGAAAATAAATAACCATAACCATATTAATGTATTAATGAACGGAGGTGTCTAATGAACGACATCATCAAGGCAGTAGAGCGCAAGCAGTACACCACACGCCAGGACGACTTCGGCCCCGGCGACACTATTAACGTCTTCTTCAAGATCCGCGAGGGCGACAAGGAGCGTATTCAGCAGTTCCAGGGCGTGGTTATCCAAACCAGCGGCACGGGCTTAGGCTCCACCGTCACGGTCCGCAAGTCCAGCGGCAACGTCTACGTGGAGCGCATCTTCCCGGTGCACTCCCCCCTGATAGCCGAAATCAAGGTCCTCAAGCGCGGCCGCGTCCGCCGCGCCAAACTCTTCTACCTGCGCAGCCGCACCGGCAAGGCCACGCGCATAAAAGAGAAAAAAGCAAAATAAGCGCCCGCGCCCAAATAGTATTTTAGCTATACCGGAAGGCCAAAAGCCCTCCGCCCCACGGCGCCCGCCGGTATTCTCCCGGCGGGCTCTCTTGGTACAAATTAGGACCTCGCAGTACAAATTTCCCGTATTACCATAATTAATGCCCAAAAGGCCATTTCTACCGTATTGACCGTATTGCCGGGACATAACCCACCGTCTTTACGTCAATTTATAAACTTATACACTTTTTTATGAAAGGACATTTTGCTATGTCTGACGAAACAAACATTCCCGACGACAACTCCGCCGACGGCCCCGGCGCCAACCGCGAGTACAAGGACGGGATGTTCCGCGCTATTTTCAGGAAACGCGAGGAGTTCCTCCGCGTAGCCAGCTACGTAATGAAAACCGATTTCGGGCCGGATACGCCGATGGAGGAGGTAACGCTCTCCAGCCCCATCTACATCGACCGCCGGAACGACGTCTCGTACCTGATCGACGGCCGCCTGATAGTGTTCACCGAGCACCA
>WQTH01000008.1 GCA_009786415.1 Chitinispirillia bacterium
GGTGCCGTCCGGCGACTGCACGACAGCCGTGATGTCGCCGGACGGCACCCTGCACCCAGGCCTAGACGGGTGTGGGAAAAATGATAATTTTTCGCAATAGGCATGGGTGCGGAGTGGGGCGGAGACGACATCACGCTGGTCGTGCAGTCGTCTCCGCCCCACTCCGTGCCCATGCCGCTGATTGATACATGACAAATGGTAATTTGTTTGATTGACATTCAATCAATAATCACGTAAATCAGGGTTCGGATAATGGACAACAGCAAATCAATATTGGACACATTGGCACTAAACTCCGTTCAGCGCGAGGCGGTGGCCTACATTGACGGGCCGGAACTGGTGTTTGCCGGGGCCGGGACGGGCAAGACGCGGGTACTTACCGCCAAGATAGCGTACCTTATCGACCGGGGCTACTACCCGTCGCGTATCTTCGCGGCCACGTTTACCAACAAGGCGGCTGCCGAAATGCGTGAGCGCGTTGAGCGGTTCATAGGCGCGCCTGCGGCCGGGTTGTGGATCGGCACGTTCCACTCGCTGTGCTGCCGCATACTGCGCGCCGATGCCGCCGCGATCGGCTACCCGCAGGCGTTCACCATCTTCGACACTGGCAAGCAGCTGTCGCTCGTCAAAAAGCTGATGCAGCAGCTCGACATCGACGAGAAGACCATCGCGCCCAAAACCATGCTGGCGATAATATCTTCCAAAAAAGCAGCCTGCGTTACCCCCGATGAGTATGAGAAGGCGGCGTTCAACTACCGCGACCGCGAGGAAATAGCCCCCTTGTACCGCGGCTACCAGAAGGCGCTCAAAGAGCAGCAGGCAATGGACTTCGACGACCTCATATCAAACACCGTCTACATGCTGCGCAAGAACCCCGATATTCTCAAGAAGTATCAGGACAAGTTCAATTACGTGCTGGTAGACGAGTATCAGGACACCAACAGGGCGCAGTTTTTGCTTGTGCAGCTGCTCTCGATGGGGCACGGCAAAATTTTTGCGGTGGGCGACGACGACCAGAGCATCTACGGCTGGCGCGGCGCGATGATAGAGAACATCCTCTCGTTTGAAAAGGAGTTCCCCAACGCCAAAAAGTTCAAGTTAGAGGAGAATTACCGCTCTACGACCGCGATACTGAAGTTTGCCAACGCCGCTATAAAGCCCAACAAGGTCCGCGCAGTTAAAGAGCTGTGGACGGGGCGGGCGGCCGGCACCCCGGTAAAGATCAACCGGTTCCGCGACGACCGGCAAGAGGCCGACTACGTGGCCGGGCAGTGCGAGGAGCTTACCAAACGGATGTCGGGCGCCGGCATAGCCGTGCTCTTCCGCACCAACTCGCAGTCGCGCGTGTTCGAGGAGTCGTTCCGCAAGCGCAAGATACCCTACATACTGGTTGGCGGCACGAGTTTCTACGAGCGCGCCGAGATCATGGACTGCATGGCCTATCTGAGCCTGCTTGTAAACCCCAAAGACGACGGGAGCTTCGAGCGCATCATGAACGTTCCGCCAAGGGGGCTGGGCGACAAGGCCAAAGAGGCGCTTGTTTCCGTCTCAAGGCAGCTCAACCGGTCGGGGGAAGACTGGGATGAGTACGTATCCCTTCTGGACACGGTGATGAAGGGCCACGCCGAGAAGCTGCCCATACGCTCCGTAAAGGGGTTTTCCGATCTGCGGGAGACGTTTGAGCGGCTTAACCAGCTGGCAGCGGAGAACGCCCCGCCGGCCGGGATACTTGAAGAGATGCTGCGCCAAAGCGGCTATATGGATATGCTGATGCAGAAAGCCGCGGCCTCGGAGGAGGAGGCGGGGCGTGTAGAAAACGTAAACGAGCTTATGAACGCGCTCACGGCCTGGCGGGAGGAGAACCCGGACGGCGGGCTGGCCGGGTTCCTTGAAGGGATAACGCTGGCCGGCGACATTGACAGCTGGGACCCGGAGGCAAACGCCGGCGCGGTCAACTTCATGACGCTGCACTGCGCCAAGGGCCTCGAATTCAAAACGGTATTTTTGGTAGGTGTCGAAGACGGCATAATCCCCTCGCGCCAGAACTTCGACGACGAGGGCAAAATAGAGGAGGAGCGCCGCCTGTTTTACGTAGGCAGCACCAGGGCGATGGACGCCCTCGAATGCTGCTACGCCGACCAGCGCTTCCGCTTCGGCTCCATACAGCCTAGCGACCCGTCGCGTTTCATAGACGACGTGCCCACAGACCTCTACACGTTCTCGAACAATTCGGCGTTCTTCGGGGGCGGGGCTGCAAAATTTGGCGGCGGTTCAACGAAATTCGGGGGATCGCCGGCGGCCTCCCAAAGCCGCACGCCGCCGCCCGCCCGCCCGGCAAAAACCTTTTTACCCATAAAGGCGGATACCCCGCCCGCACCGATCTACGATGAATACTCACAGCTGGCCGAGCCGCAATACCGCATTGGCCAGGTAGTAACCCACAAAACATTCGGGCGCGGCAAAATAACCTCCCTGAGCGGTTTCGGCGCAGACATGAAAATCACCGTCCTCTTCACCGACGGGCAGCGGAGAAATTTAATGGCAAAATTTGCAAAATTGGAGTAGATTGTAGTATATTAAGGCTATCATGATAGACAGGGATCAGGTACTTCACGCGGCAAAATTGGCCCGCCTCGAACTCTCCGAGGCGGAAGTGGCCGGCTTTACCACGCAGCTCGCGTCGATCATAGGCCACATCAACCAGCTCGACGAGGCAGACATATCCGGGGTCGACCCGACCTGTTTTGTAGCCCCGTCGCACGACCCGCTGCGCGACGACGCCGAGCGCAAGTCGCTTGAAGCGGAAATCGCCCTCGCAAACGGCCCCTCCGTAAAGAAGGGCCACTTCGCGGTGCCGAAAGTAATCGGCCCCCCCGGCGGGGCGTGAGATGGCAAACAGGCATCCCTATTCTCTCCCTCTCGCTGGCAAGCCTGGTTCTCCTATTAGCCGGGCTTAACTACTCCAAAGCGCAAAACGCCAACTCGTCAACTGCAATATTTGTAGACAATAACGGGTACGCCGCACGCCTCGACACCCTGCTGCCCCGTGGCGAAATCGGCCTGATAGGCCCACCGGCCCCGGATACGCAGGAAACGCACCCCCCCGAAAAACCGGCGCCGGCAAGCGCCTCCGCAGATACCCAAGGGAAGCGCCGCCCGGCGGGAAAAAACGCCGGCGCGGATCTGCCCGCATCCCGGCGGGACGCACCCGCCCCCTGCGTAAACATAAACACCGCCGGCCAGGCGCAATTAACAACACTAAAGGGCATAGGCCCCGCCACAGCCGCCGCCATAATCCTGCACCGCACCCAAAACGGCCCATTCCGCAAAAAAGAGGACATAAAAAACGTAAAAGGCATAGGCCCGGCCAAATTCGCGGCTATAGAGGGGGATATATGCCTGTAATATATAATACGGACAAATAAAAAAGGCGGATCCTTTCGGACCCGCCTTTTTTTTATTTCAATGCGGGGGCGGGTTTTAGGCCCGCCCTTACATTTTACTTCTTAGCGAACGCCGATCTTGTAGGACACGCGCTCTTTGCCGCCGTCACGGGTGTTGACCGTGCCGCGGATGAGGTACGTGCCTTCGGAGACGCTGCGGCCTTTCCTGTCGATCAGATCCCAGCTGCCAACCGCGCGGCGCTCGATATTGCCGGTGCCGTTGTCGGATACGGTGATCTTCCTGACCAGGTTACCCTGAACGTCGAACACTGAGAGTGTGCTCTTCGCTATGGCCTTGCCCTGCCAGAAGAACGCGACATTGCCTGCGCTCTTTGAGACGGGGTTCGGGCCGGCGGTGAACACGGCACTCAGCACCTTGACGGGGGTGATAAGCGCAACGTCATCGTCGCCGACGATAACCTTTGCGATATCGGCAACGGAGACCTTGTTGTGTACGGTTACCCTTGTGGCGACACCGGCGAAGCTCGCGAAGTCGACAGCGGCTACACGTACTTCATACTGGCCGGCGGCAACGGTGGTTTCGCCCGCAGAGGCGCGAATCCATGCGTTGGAGGGGGCCGTAACCAGTTTGTACTCCATAGCGACCGTGGTACCCACGAGGGCGCCGTCGGCGACACCGGCACGTGTCGCGCTGTCGGCGGTGATTGTAGGCGCAACCGGCCTTGTGGGCACGGCGATTACCGTCGGAGCGCTGTTGAACTTGAACGGACCGGTAGCCAGGGCGACGATCTCGACGTTTGTACCGAACCAGTCGTTTACGATGTCGAGGTTACGGCCCTTGGTCATGGTGATCTCTTCGCCGCCGGCCTTTACGGTGTACGGACGGGTGTCGTCCAGACCGTTGATCGTCTCGTCGAAGTAGTTGATGACGACGAACGGCTTCGCCTCGTAGCGGCCCGCGCTGTCAACGAATGTTATGCGGACGGGGAACGCGTTATCAGACTCCGCGATATTGCGGCGGAGGCCGGCTTCCGCGTCTACCATGAACGTCACGCCTGCGCCCTTAACCGATGTGGCGAGGGTGGAGAACACGATATTGTTGTTCGCGACGTCAACGTACGGCGTGAAGTCTTCGACTTCGGGGATCAGGCCCGATACGCCGTTGGTATTGATATCGGCGAGATCGCGCAGGTACACCGCAGAGAACCTTGAGATATCCGGGAGAGGATACGGGAAGGAGTTGATAGCGGTGTCGGCCGGCACTTCGATGTCGAGCATGAAGTCGACGCCGAGGAGCTTGTACAGGTTGGTCGGCTCAATGGTGAGCTTGCCGAGCAGGATAGGCTCGGTGGCCGGTACGCCGACGAAGTTCCTGCCGCCGTTACCCATGGATACGCGAATTTCGTATACACCGGTATTGGACGGCGGGGTCGTGGTCTCGTTATACGCTGTCGTGCCGGGCTCGCCGCGGTAGGTTACCGTAGGCGCGCCGAAGCCTGAGTAGGTGGATTCGGAGAACAGGGCGTCGGCGATTTTGTTGTACTCGACGCGCACCTTGATCGGGCTGCCGGTGTAGCCGACAGTGATATCCTCTACAAACGCTGCGGTGTCGCCGGTGGAGACGCCCTGAACAGCGCCCTCTACCACGCCGCGGAAGTGCGCCCTGCCCTCAGGCGAGTACGTGGCGAGCTGAACGCCCGGCACGGGAACCGCGCGCTGGATGTCGAGGGTATAGGCCTTCTCGGTTACACCCGCTTCGTTCTCGGCTACGACCGTAAAGGTCCTCTTCGCGGCCTCGATGAAGTAGGCGTAAATGATACCGTTGGCGTCCATATAGACCGAGGTATCGCCGTTCAGGTCGCTGTAACCCTTGGGCATTTCGCCGATGTACCTCATTTTCCTCGCGCCCTCAAAATTCTGGAACACGGGGTCCATCATAGCCATCTCGTCGGCGGCGGGATTGAGCACGAGCAGTTTGTAGACGGTGTCTACATAAGTAGCCGTGCGGCCCCACGCAGAGGCGGCCGATGTGTCGAACATGGGCGGAACGATAACCGTACCGGTACCGCGGGCACCGGTCGAGAACGTGTCGGCGTAAGCCTTGAACGCCGTAACGGTCCTGCCGAGCAGCTTCGAGTTGCGCGAAATTACCAGCGTACCGCCGTCGTTGGCGAATGACTCCGCGCGGTTGAGGGCGTAGTCTACGTCGCCGCCCGCGCCGATTATCATGTAACCCTCGTTAAGCAGCGTACCGCGGGAGTCGGACGTGGTGGTGATACGGCCGTTCACTATGAGCGTATCGCCGGAGTCACCCGCATCCGACACATAGATCGAGGCGTCTTCCATTACCTGGAAAGTGCGCTCGGCGGGGATTGTGAGTATACCGCCGATAACCTCTTCGGAGGTCGTACCCTGATTGACAATCTTGTTCATGCTGAGCAGGCCGCGCATTGTATTGAGGTCCTGAGCGTCGTAGGCCCTTACCCATGCCATGGCGTTCACCGTACCGGAGAGGTTGACGGCGCCGTTGATGGTCACCTGCTCAACCGGGCTCGTGCCGGCCTGTACATAGGTAGAAACAATCGCCATATCGGGAGACTGGACGAAAGTCACGCCTTCAGGGTCTTTTTTGTTGTTGAGGGTAATGTGCCCGGAAGTGCGAATCGCCGTACCGCGAGCGGTGGTGTCGCCATGTTCGGGAACGTTAACCATAACAATACCGCCGGTAACGCGGACCGCGTTGGAGGCGTTCACGGCAAAGCCGTTGTGCTGTGCGCGAACCATGCCGCCCTCGATCGTGTCGACCACGTTGGCCGCCGAGAAGATGGCGGTGGAACCGGTATCGGCAGACACAAGGCCGCTGCTCACCCATACGCCGCGTGTGACGTTCGGGTTGGTGTGGACAAAGGTCGCGTTGATGGTGCGAGCGCCGTCCTTACCCGCGCTGACAACCGGGAAAGGCCGATCTTCGCCGAGCGCGCCTACAAAGACGTCGCCGTTGGAGGAGATGGCGTAGCCGCCGTTACCTACAACGACCTGCGCCGTACCGATCCTGATGGTCGCGAGCGTGTCGGGAACTTCCATCGCGCGGCCGGCGCCGAACGCCTGGACCACGGGGATCACGTCCTCGTCGATGGCGCCAATGTTAATTACGCCCTTGACGCTGGCTACGCGGCGGGTTGTCGGGAGTGAACCGACACCGATACCGACCCTTCTCGACTTGAGGGGGTCCATAGCGTCGCTCGCGCCCGCCACGATGGTGCCGGCGGTCATGAGCATGGAGCGGACGGAAACACCGAGAGCTGCGTTGGCGGCAAGCGCGCTTGTGGCATGGCCGGCGGCGCTTACCCTCGGCATCGCGCCGGTTTCCTTATTCCAGCTGCCGCCGATCTCACAGAGGGCCATATGGATAGAGTCGGCCACGATGGCGGTGTCTGTGTCTACGCGCACAACGGCGTTCTTGAACAGGTTGACCACGCCCGCCGCGTTGATGGCGTAGCTGGCGACGGAACTGACCTCAATCTCGGTCTCATCCTTGTCGGAACCGATAGTGATGATGCCGGGACGGGGCATAACGCCAACGGTGGGCCTGACAGTCTGGATACCGATACCGGAACCCTTGGGGCCCGTACCCCTGATAACGACCTTCTCGCCCATAGGTTTGAGGTCAACGTTACCGCCCGACGTCAGAACGCCGATGCCGGTGATATTAAGCTCTATGTCGTGAAGGGTTACGTGGCCGTCGCCCCTGCCGGGAGTCATAGAGGTGGCAATCGCAATGCCGGTAGCGGTAATCTGCACACCGGAAAAGTTGGTAGCTTCATCAGCACCGCCGATTACGACATTGCCCGCGTCGGTCCAAATCGCGCGGCCCGCTGTGCCCGTAACCTCAATCAAAGGCGACTTCTCGACAGACGCGCCGCAGGAGGTGCCGGAAACACACGGAACAGGGTCGATATCATTAACCTTAAGCTCTTTTCCGTTCACATTAATGCCCTGCCCGCCGGTGCTGCGGATAGCAATCGCGTTGTTCGCGCTGGTGAAAATACGCCCGCCGCGAACAACCACGCCATCTTCGGCAGGCTCTACGCTCTCATTATGGATAACAGCGTTGGTACCGGCCGACGTGTTCGTAATCTGGCCGGCGTGCACCTGAATCTTGGCCGCCTGCCTGACCTTTATCGCAGCACCGTTGAGGGCGGCAACGTACGGGCCCTCCTCAGGCGATACAGCCGAACCGTCTACGCCCACGATAACCCTCGATTTCCCGTTCGCGCTGCTCATTTTGATCGCGTTGGAAAGACCGGTCGCCTGACCCGTAACCGTTACGCGGCCGACACCCTCAACTTTCACCACAACCTCATTAGACGCATTCACGTCAATAGCGGCGTAATCGCCGGCCACGCTCGTGCTAACCAAAGACTTACCGCCCACGCGGACATTGCCGCCACGGGAGATGATCGTCGAGTTGTTAGTAGAGAGCACAATCGCCGTGTCAATGTAGATATTGCCGATCTTGCCGGTCGCAATCAAAGGCTGGACCGCCGCAGATATACCTGAGGAGATCGTGTCGGCCTTATGGATAAAGAGGTGGCCCATAGTCTCAAGGGCGCCCTTGGCACGGGCCTGAGCCTGGTTGTTCGCCGTGGCGAGACGCGCGATTACCTTGGCCTCCCTGTTCGCGATAATGATGCCGCTGTCGCCGCGGATAGCGGTCGTGTCGGCAGTTATGCGGGTCGCCGTGTTCCTCACGTTAAGAATAAACGGATTCAAGCTGAGGTCAACCACCCCACCATCCACGTCATCGCTCATATTATAGTTCGGAGTAGCCCAATTATGCCCAACCGCGACATAAGCGTCGGAGTAGACCGTACCGTTGATTGTGCCGCCGAGAATGAAAACAGTGTCGCCCGCGGCATTACTGCGCGGACTAACCCTGGCGCCTGAGGAAGCCGCGAAACGGCCCTTAATGGCGATACCCTGACCGGCAGTACCGGAAGTAGCCACCCTCGTCCTCGTGCTCTGGGAGTTGGCAATGATAATCGTGCTGTCGGCAACCAGAACGGGAGCCGTAAAGCTCAACGCGCTCGTGCTGACCTCGGAGTCGATAATGTACAGGCTGCCCTCGGCCTCAATAGCCGTCGCGCCGCGCAGGGCGGTAGCCTCACCGGCCGAGCTCACACGGACTGTCGACAGGTTGGTACCCCTAAGGATAACACGCCCATAGCCATTCGCGAAGTCGTCCGCGTTCGGAACAACACCGTTCACTATGCCCGTACGGTTACGGTTCCTCTGCGCGTAAATAGCGAGGCCGTTGCTGCCGACGCCGCCGGTCGCAGGACCAACACGCACCGTCACGTTACCGTGAGTACCCTGGCCGGCAGTGGCCACAACATTGCCCTGCTCCGTCTTAATACCGCCAACCGTAGCGCCGGTACCCGCGTGGGCGCCGATGTATACAGGGTCGGTAACAGCGCTCGAACCGGTGGTAGCGATAAGATTCACATCGCCCGCAGCGGTAAAGACCGCCCAGCCGGTGGTCGCAAGGGTAACAATTGTCGTACCCTCAATCGTGATGTTACCGGTACCGGGTGTCGTATGCCCGCCGTAGACGTTCCCGCCCTCAAGGCCGGCAGATACAGGCTCCGATGTAGAGGTCGGCGTGAATATGCCCCTCTTTATAGTAATGTTAGAACCCTCACCGTATGTCTGAACGTAACGGCCCACAAAAGGACCGGCGTTCGCGGTCGTCGCATTCGTCGCGCCCCCCGTACCGCTATAAATCTTCACATCCTGAATCTCAACCGTAGGGTTCCCACTTCCCGCCGCATTCTGCCCCGCGTAAATCGCCGAGTAGTGCCGGTTCGTTAAACCCGCAGGAATGGCGATCGTGGCCGGGCGGGCAAGAATCAGGCCCTTTATGCTCACATCACCCGTCGCGTCGATTATGTAACGCCCCTGACTCCACAGCGTGTCCGTCCTGTTGGCCCAGCCGGTGGAGGTAAAGCCGGCGCCGTATGTCGCGCCGGCAAAACCGCTGACTTTTATGCGGCCGTTTGCAGAACCGACCGACCCGTCGCCGCGGCCGGTGATAGTGATAGCACCGCGTACCTCATCCGCCGCCGCTACCACAGGGGCGCGGTCAACCTTGTCGGTCGCGTAAATGCCGTAGCCGCTGGCGCTTGAGATTGTGTAATGCAGCGTTGCCGGAGGCTCTATTACTACTTCCGCGCCGCTCACCTCTACCGCGTTAAAACCGATGCCGGCTGAGCTCACGCCGCCGGTGGTGCAGATTATGCCGGCGAAGTTTCCTACGGGGTCCCCGGAGTTGGCACCGAAGTATAGGTTCTCCGATGATACCACTATTGCAGGGCCGTAGGTGTTTGTCAGGCTGCCTGATTGGATTCTTATCGGCGTTGCCACAATATCCATTGCCAGACCGTCAGTTCTTCCAGCTCCCGCTCCCCAACCGCTAAGACCATTAGCGGTCCCTATTGTAGACGTCATGTAATAGCCAGAATGAGACAATATCAACGGAACGGAAAACCTGTCCTCAAGACCAGGCATACCGGTCACCGCTGCAGGCGGTGCGTACCTGATTACCGCAGGCTCCCTTACTTTGAAATCAGTTAAACTTGATACGGTTATAAGCGCAGGCGACACATGAGATGTCTTCACCCCATTCCCTAATACCTCACTTATCCCATCTATATCTGTCGTCAAACGCACGTTTTTCGTAAAATTCGCCCTCCACACAACGTTAACTGTACCCTCCCCACGCACAACTATATGGCGAACCGGGCACGCATTATGATTCGAGCTCAACCCCTGGGCCGTACTCAACGTACTGGTTCTCGGCGTTTGGTCTATCGTCCCCGTTATCGTTACCGTATTATTCGCGTCAGACGGTAATNGAGCACCGTNTATTTCGATAAACAAAATACCGGTTTCGCATAACCCCCCGAACGGTTGAGTCATCGTCGCGAAGCCTCCCCTCCACGCTCCCACACCTACCACAAAGCTATCTGTTGCCAGAGCTGTACCTCTATTGACTTTAAGCAATGCGGTGTCAGGCGTACCCGAGGGTCTATCCGGGTTTTTATTCCACGAAGCAATCGAAACCCCTAACGGTATTTCCTGTTTCCTATGCCCAAACCCCGGATAAACCGGCGACCCATTCGTCCCACTAATAAACGCCGGAGTCAAATTAAGTTCCACTCCTTCAATACTGGTTGACGATTGCGCCCACCCCAAACTCATGGCGCCCAAAGCCACCAGCACAAGCAACATTTTAAATCCGATACTCCCAAGTCCTTTACGCTTAACAGACATATAAGGACTCCTTTCTTTTGGATAAGATAGTTAGTAAAGTTAGTTAAAGTTAAAAATTTCAGTTTTATAGTACAACACCGTCCCCGACCGTCAATCAATTCCTATATAATAGCGCCCCCGACGTGCATTTCGGCCGATACAAGCCGTTTTTTTCCGGTTTTCTTTGTATTTCTTATCATCCTCCCCGTCCGATTCGGTCATTTTGTCGCCGGCGTGGGCGATTTGTGTCCGATTTGGGCGGAATTAGGGTTTGTCTGTAATAATACATCATTGTGTTGATGTGATGCAAGTTTTTTTTAAAATTTTTTTTGGGGGTATTCGTAGGGGGTAATTTGGGGGTAATTTGGGGGTATTTGTGGGTGCGGAGGCGGCGGGTTTGTGGGGGTTGGCGGGTTTGGGGGGTGGTTGTGCGGGGTTTTTGCGGGGGTTCATTTCGGTGTATTGGTGGATTTTGGGGGGGTTAGCGCACGGAACTGCCGTTTAGGTTACAGTTTGAGCATGGCTGCGGCGGTTATGAGCAGGATTTTCATCGCTCTTTTGGCGGCGGCGCCTTTGGTTTCCGTGATTTCCACCGGGTTGTCGGGTTTTATTTTGTCTATTATGTAGTAGGCGTGTTCGAATCCTAACTGGATGAGTTTTATATTTCTCACCCCGTCGTAGTAGCCGAACAGGTGCAGCACATCGTATGCGTCGTTGAATTTGGTGGCCATTTTTTTGTCGAGCGCCGCGAGGTTTGAGCGGTAGTGGTGTTCGGACTTCCTCTGTTTTTGCGGCAGCGGCGGCACGCCTTTGATGTTGAACCACGCGTCGAGGGCGATCAGGACGCCGTTGTAGGCGATGCCGCAGGCGGTGCGCACGTATTTGGCGTCGCGGTAGTGTTCTTCGTCCTTGCCGGCCTTGCGCAGCGCCTCTTTGGCGTTGTCCATGTAGCGGGTGGCCTCGGCGTACTGGGCGCTGAGGAAGGCGTTTTGTTCTTGTACTGTCATGGTACTGCTCCTTTCGCGGCCCCGGCCTGTATACAATATAATAAAATATTGTTTCCGGGCGCAACGGGGCCATTGGTTTTGGTTGTTTGGTTGTTGTGTTTTCACGCCCAGGCGTTGCCGCCGGGGCTGTACCGCAAGCATCCGGAAAAGAGGTTTGCCGCCGGGCAGGGGCGGCCGGGGCAAAAGCCCCGTTTTGTACCAAGAGAGTAAACCATGAAAACCGCGTTTTTGGCGCGGTATTGGTAATATAGGTTATGGGGCGTGTGGATGTCAAGGGGGGGCGTCAAATTTTGGTTTGGAGGATTTAGGTTGACCTTTTTGCGCCCGCCATATTATAATAAGGAAAGGGGGTACCACTTTTTCTACGAGGGGCTGGCGCTATGAATATCAAATTTTGCGGTGCGGCGCAGACGGTTACGGGGTCGCAGATTCTTCTTACGGTCAACGGGAAGAAGATTTTGCTTGAGTGCGGGCTTTTTCAGGGGCGGCGGGCCGAGAGCTACGAGCGGAACCTGAATTTTCTGTTCAACCCCGCCGAGGTAGACGCGGTTATTCTGAGCCACGCCCACATCGACCACAGCGGGAACATCCCCAATCTGGTCAAGCAGGGGTTCAGGGGGTCTATTTTCGCGACCCCGGCCACTATAGACCTGTGCAAGATAATGCTGCGGGACTCGGCGTTTTTGCAGGAGAAGGACCTTGAGTGGGTGAACGTGGTGCGGCGGCGGCAGAAGCTGCCGGATATGCAGCCTATTTACACCATCGGCGACGTAGAGCGGTCTATGGACCTGTTTGTGGGGGTGGATTTCAACCGCGAGTTTTCGGTGGCGCCGGGTGCGGTGGCGGTGTTCCGCGACGCCGGGCACATTTTGGGGTCGGCGGGGATACATCTTGAGGTTGACGGCGCGGGCGCGGGCGGCAGGCCGCTGCGGATAGGGTTTTCGGGGGACATCGGGCGTCCGAGCCTGCCTATCACCAACGATCCCAACGTCTTGCGGGACCTCGACATGCTGATAATGGAGTGCACTTACGGCAACCGCCACCACGGGAGCTTCAACGAGGTGGAGGAGGAGCTGGCCACGGCCATAAAGGAGACGGCGGAGCGCGGGGGCAAGGTGATCATCCCGTCGTTTGCCGTGGGGCGCACGCAGATATTGGTTTACGTCCTGCATAAGCTATTCAACCAGAACAGGCTGCCGGAGGNGCCCATATACGTAGACAGCCCGCTGGCCTGCGACGCGACCAACGTGTTCCGCGACTACCTGCACTATCTTGACCGCGAGACGAAGCGCGTGTTCCTCGACGGGCAGGAGGACCCGTTCGGGTTCTCGCGGCTGACGTACATCCACGACGTCGACGGCTCGAAGAAGCTGAACGGGCAGACATTCCCGCACGTCATAATATCGGGGTCGGGCATGGCCGAGGGCGGGCGGATACTGCACCACCTGCGCAACAACATAGAGAACCCCAAAACATTACTGCTGTTTGTGGGCTACGCGGCCAAAGATACGCTGGCGCGCAAGATCATAGACGGCGAGAAGGTGGTAAAGATTTTCGGCGAGGAGCATCCGGTGCGGTGCAGGGTAAAGGTGATAGACGCCTTCAGCGCCCACGCCGACCGCCGGGATTTGCTGGATTACGTGGATTTGAACGACCCTAAGCGCCTGAAGCATATCTTTCTGATACACGGCGAGCCGGATCAGGCGATATCGTTCAAAGACGCGCTGCGCAGCAAGTTGTACCCAAACGTGCATTTTCCGAGCCTTGGGGAGACGTTTGATGTTGGCAAAGGGGAGTTTGTTTAGCGGATATGAAGATAAAATTTTTGATAGTGTGTCTGGCAGCTTTAGCGTTATCGGCGTTTGCGCGGGAGGATGACGGCGAAGAGGTTCTTGAACTTGATGACGGGATTGACATTGAGGTCGTTGAGGACGACGGGGCTATTGACAGGATGCCGGAGCTTACGGTGTTTGTTGACGCGCCATATCCCGAAGAGCTGGCGGAGGAGGGTATTGCCGGCGGCGTGCTTTTGGAGATGATCGTGGGGGAAGACGGTGCGGTTGACAGCGTGTGGGTTGTGCGGCCTTTGCACCCTGCCCTTGATACGCTGGCGCTGGCTGCCTCGCGTCAATTTAAATTTTCGCCTGCCGAGGCCGGCGGGGAGGCTGTGGCGGTGATGCTGCAGTATGAGTATGAGTTTATCCCCCCAAAAGGTGAGGCTGCCGGTGCGGATGATGCGGGTACCGATACGGGTATTACGGATACCGGCGTTGCCGCCGGCCAACATATACATGACGGCGATGACGACGCGTTTGACATACACGATTCTTTCGAGTTGACGGTTTACGGGCGGGAAGAGGTCATGGAGGTTGCGCGTCACCGCATCACCATTTCGGAGGTTCGGCGTCTGCCCGGCATGGGGAACGACGCGGCGCGTGCCGTACAGGCTATGCCGGGGGTTTCGCGTCCGCGGTTTGGCGGCAACGAGGTTGTTGTGCGCGGTTCTCCGGGGTGGGCTTCGCGTTATTTTATAGACGGGCTGAGCGTCCCCCTGCTTTATCACGTTGCCGGGTCGAACTCCATTTATCCCTCCGACGCGCTTGACGGCGTGGATTTTTATCCCGGCGGTTTTTCGTCGCGCTACGGCGGCGCGGTGGGCGGGGTTATCGAAATGCGTCCGCGCCGGCCCAAGACCGACCGCATACAGGGTTACGCCGATCTCAGCATGCTCGACGGGTCGCTCTTCGTTGAGGGGCCAGTTAGTGAGCGCGTGTCGTTTATGGTATCGGGGCGCAAGGGGTTTACGGGGGATCTTTTGAACCTCTACTTCAAGTACGGCGACGCGGGGAGTTTGCCGCTTACGCTCGCGCCGTTTTACTGGGACTATCTCGCGCGTACCGACGTTGTGCTGAATGAGAATCACCGTTTAACATTTTCGCTGATTGGCAGCCGCGACAGCGTGGGCGTGTTTGTGCCCGATACCTATTTCGGCTCCAGCGAGGTCGGCGGCGCGCTTGACGAGATGAACATGATGGTAACGTTCCATTCGCTTGTAGCCGGCCTCGACAGCCGTTTAAGCGAGCGGTGGAGCAACGTTCTGCGCCTTTCCGGCACGTGGGCGGCGCAGCGCATGTCTCTATTCGGTTACGCGACGAGCGAATCCACGAACTACATGGCCCATCTGCGCAACCAGGTCAGCTACAGGCACAGCGGCGCGCTGACGGTGAACATCGGCGCGGACGCGGAGATCCAGAACGCCGCGATGCGCATGACGATGATCGCCGGGCAGAACATGATAGTGCGCGACACGATAAACGACTATTTCGGCATATTGGGCGGCTACGCGAGCGTAGAGTGGAAGCCGGCGGAGGGTTTGCTTCTGATACCGAGCGCGCGGTTCGACAATTATCCGGAGCTTATGGCGGAGAACGCGAACGTCCCCGCGTTTCGCGTAAACGGGCGGTACGAGCTGACAGGCGGGCATACGGTAAAGGCGGCGGCGGGCACATACAGCAAGACCCCGGAGCCGATGGGCATGGTAACGCACGATCTGTGGGGCGAGGCCGACCTGCCGTCCACGAAAGCCGCGCAGTATGTAGCTGGCTATGAGTGGCAGATAACCGACCTCTTAAACCTCGACGCTCAAACGTACTACAATCAGATGTGGGATGTGGCGCGCGGTTACAACGGCGAATTGGATCACGATCCGTCGCGTGAGATACAGCGGCGCTGGTTCAGCGACGGGCGCGACCGTACGTACGGGCTTGAGCTTATGCTGCGGCACAACCGGTCCGACAAATTTTTCGGCTGGGCCTCTTACACGCTGTCGCGCAGCGAGACGTGGAGCAAGCGGGAAGGCAAGTGGATACTGTCGAGCCGCGACGAGCCGCACCATTTGCAGATTTTGGGCAGCTGGAAGCTCCCAAAGGAGCGGGATGTGGGCATGCGCGCGAGGTTCGTGAGCGGCAAGCCTACATCGCCGATTGTTGGCACCGTAGAGAACGAGAACGGGAAGTACATAAGCCCTATATACGGCGAGCGCAATTCGACGCGGCACGACCCGTTCTTTCAGGTTGACGTGCGCTTTGACAAGAAGATCGAGCGCGGGAAGTACAATTGGACGTATTACGTGGATTTGCAGAATGTGCTGTGGCCGCTGTACAGGAGCCCGGAGTTCATACTGTGGAACTACAACTACACGGAGAGCCAGAAGCTCGGGATGATACCGATGGCGTCGGCAGGGGTCAGGGNGGAATTTTGATGAAGGCAGGTAATCAGGTAATAATGAATAAGTGTGCGGAAAAAAGTCTATATGAAGGGTGAGATATGAAAAAAATATTGCGGTTGATTATTGCGGCGGCGGCATTGATTATTGCCGGGTGCGACGATTTTACCACGTCTTATGAGCGGATTGACGACAGCGAATTCAGGCTGCTCGATTTCATGTACCTGCCCGCCGACGCGTCGCCTGGGGATACCGTTACGCTCATGGCTGTGTTTGCCGGCAAGAAGGTTGATTTGAACAGCTACATTGACTGGTGGATATCGTTCAATGTTATCACCGATCTTTTTGGGAACACAACCGTGGTCGATTCCGTGCCGCTGCTGCAGGTTGCGCAGCGCATAGACACGTCGTTTTCGCCCAACACGCAGACAGTGGCGTTCCGCATACCCATCCCCGAAGATATCGTGCGGAACTCGGCGTCGATCCCTGACAGGTGGACGGACATTTTCCCGCCGTCCGCGCTGAGTTTTATACCGGAGCAGGTGCGGTCATTAAGCAAAAGCGAGATAATTGACCGGATAGAGGGCGGGCATATCAGGTACTGGGACCAGCGGATGCTGCAGCTTTTTACTGTGCCTATACGCATAACCGCGAAGATGCACGAGCCGGGGCGCATGCCGCACACTATACGCAGCTCGCACTCCATACGCTACAACAACCGCCTCGTGTCTATGGGGTTCGACCACATCCCCATCAACAACAATCCGTCGGGCATAGAGTTTATTACCGTCTACAAGGTGCGCGGCAAAAACCTCACATCGCTCAACTGGGGTGACGATAACTTAGAGGTGGAGAACTTCCCGCTCTACGTCCGTCCCGAAAATCTCTTATATTGGGGATTGGATTCGCTTGACCGTGTGATAGAGGTGGAAGACGGATATTCGTACTTCGTGCTCACGCACATCAACCACAGCGACGACTATCTCGGAACAATGGACGGGTACCGGGTATTCGAACAGTACATCTTCAACTTGCAGTACGCGCACAATCCGCAGGAGACGGCGGGCATACACCACTCGCGTTTCATGAGCATAGGTTCCTCCTCGGTAATGCGTGTGCTGACTTCAACCTGGGAGGTGCCGCTGACGCCGCCCTCCGACCGGCGAATAACCGATTTTACGATGTGGCTGACGGTGAGGGAAGAGGTGATGAACGAGCGTCTGAGGCCGGAGGGGTCGCTGCTGATGGAGGTGACGGGGCGGTTTGTGTATAAATGAAAGGTGGTTTGGTGCAATCAGCGGCCAGCGCACAGGGTGCCATCCGACGACTGCACGACCAGCGTGATGTCGCAGGACGGCACCCTGTGCGCTGGCCTATAGCGTGTACACCAAATGTTAATTCGCCGCAATCAACGCAATCATCCACGATGTTGTCTCGCGCGGCCTGATGGTGCGTTCTATGAACGGTTCGAATGAAAATGTGTTTTTGTTGGCCCAGATTGGGCATTTCGCGACATTATAATCCGGTGATAATATTAATTGACCGGCGGCAGGGTGCCGGATTTCGAAGGATAGTTTTTCGGTGCGGATGTCTATCGGCTGAAATAATCCTTTAGGCCAGGGGTAATCGGACTTCATGGTTATCATTCCATCATCATCAACATAATATCCGGCGTTATCGGGCAGGTTTATTATCGGCGGAGTGATTTTGCCGCATGTCAGGCTGGCGTTAAGCGGGAAGAACGGGTGCGAGAACCAGAGTATCGGCACGTCATCATCGGAAATATTTTCTACGGTGGTGATTGATTCTATCCGGTTGTCAACAATCCGCACCTCGCGCCGCAGTTTTATTGATTGCTGCTGTGTTGACATCACCGCGTAATCATCCCCGCAGTCAATATCCCACTTGCATGGCTGTATCAATTCCGGCGATTTGAACGCCTCCGGCATCCCCTGCCCGTCAAACGGCGCGGGTTTGGGGTCGGGGTAGTGGGGGCCTGACATAAGCGGCCGCCCTCCCCCGTCATAAATCTGCCAGATATACCCGCCGTGGCAATACCGTGTCCCCAGCTGTTCGAGGTCGTCGTGCGGGCTGCGTATCTCCGCCTTCAATTTATCGTTTTTTATCGTAATCATATATTTAAAGTTTGGGGTGTGGAGTTACAGTTACTCCATTTCGCGCCCCAAACTCCCTCAGTAAGCCTTATACACGTCGATATAAACCTCGCCCGTAAGCCCCGACGGCCTGGCGTTGAGGTGCAGCACGTTGTCTATCGTGTTCACCACCTCTACATCCAACCGGTTTCTCTGCACGTTGCAGTATTTGGTTACGTCGAGTTCCATCGGCGGCCAGTGCAGAATACCCACGTCCATGTCATTGATTTTGGCGCGTACGGTTCCCGATACTTTCGAGAATCTGAGCACTAATTTGTCGTAGTCGTTGGGGACTTCGAACGTTTGGCTGTATTTTGCGCTTCCGGTCATGTACGGGTATCCGTGTTTTCCCCACGAGTCGTGTCCGGCCATTAGCGGGTGTTTGTCAATCATTGGCCCGTGCACGCCTTTTGCCACGGCGAAGTTGCCCACTATTACGGGCGGGTAGCACAGGGTTTGCGGGTCTATCGCGCTGCCTGTTGTTCTTATCCATACGCGGTTGAGGCCGCGCATGACTCTGCCGCTGACATCGTATATTTGCGCTTCCGGGCCGAAGATTTTGACGGGCAGGCAGTCGGGGCCTAATGAGGTTTCGGCGGGTGCGCGCCTGAGTTCGTCTATGCGCACGCCGTTGAACGATATTTCAAGCCCCTGCGACGGTACAATGGTTTTGCTCATGCCGTCCATTACGAGTACGCATTTTGGCACCGGCTCTTTTGCTTCGAACGTGGCCTCGTAGGAGTGGGTTATCTGTCCGCTTTCGCTGCTGCGGCCCATTTTTATGCTCCAGTTGGGCAGCGGCAGCACGTTTACGCCCAACGCTTCGAAGTCCCACTGGTCTTTGAAGATGATGCGGTAGGAGCGCGGCGGCAGCGCGTGCGGGTTGAAGTCGTTTTCCGGGGCTTTGTCTGTTCCGGTGATTTTCGCGGCGCTTGCTGCTATGAACATGGTCTGCAGCGGCGAGAGGGTGAGGCGCAGGTGCGCGACGCTTCTTTCAACGTCTATGGGTTCTATGTCGGTGACCTCTCCGGTTATGGGGTCGAGCGCTGCGTAGAACTTGTCGGTTTGCACATCGGCGATTACGGTTTGTTCGGTGGTATCGCTTACGTTGTGCAGCACGTACACGCGGCCGCCTTCGCCGTGGTATACCTGCATTGCGGTGTCGGGGCTTTCACCGCTTTCGCGCATGAGGGCCGCTTCTGGCTTGATGTTTATAAACGCGCCTTCGAGGTCGGCGGCGGGTATTACCGACACGTTTTCGCGGCGCGGGGCGATGAGCTTGGCTATGCGTGATGTAACGTTAGGCGTTATGCCGTCTTCGTAGGTGCCCTTTGGCGCTTCGTCGATGAAGACGAGCGTTGTGCCTTTTGTGGCGATTTTTTCGAGGAAAACCAAAAGGCTTCTCGTTACTAACGGGGAGTAGGGGACTACGAGGGCCTGATAGTTGCCTTTGCGTATGCGGTCGGCGGTTGCGAACTCGCCGTTTTGGCGCACCATACAGCTCAGGAGCAGCTCTTCGGTGATGATATCGAACCCCTTGCCGAAGCAGCACAGGGCGCTGACGGTTGCGCGGAAGCGGGCCATGCCTGCGGCGGCCGTTGCGAAGGAGGAGGGAGTGTAGTCGCCCATTACGGCCGGCGCCGGGGTCAGCACCGCTACATCGCGCGACGAGTGCAGGTTGGCAACGATCTCCTGTGTGCGTGCGCTGTAGGTGCAAAGCAGTTTTGCGTATTCCCACTCCGGCGAGAGGAGGTATGTGTTGTGCGGGGTCTTGTACGAATTACGCCTGTCGGTGTTGAAGTTGATGCCGTCTATGAGTATGCGCGACGGTCCGGCGAGGAGGCTTATGTCTATTTCCCGTTTAAGGTCTTGCAGGCTCCCCCCCGATCCGTTGCGGTTACGGCCGATCACTGTGATTGTTTCGCGCCGGAACTGGTTTGTGTTTACATCCGCCACGGCGCGCAGCAGGGCGAAGTTTTCGGTGGAGCCGTCGAGGTTTTGCAGGCCCAGCGTGGGTATAACGCCCTCAGTGGGCACAAAGCTGTCTATGAGCGCGCCGTCGGGGCGGTAGATCGCCGCTTCAGGCCACAGTAGCCACTGGGAAAGGCGGTACTTCTTGGCCCACGTATCGAGCACGGACGAAAACCGCTCTACCGTAAGGTTTGCGACAAAGCTGTACGCCTGCGAGCGGATGCGCTCGGCGCCGGGCACATCAAGGAACAGCGCGGGAAGCTGGCACATGAACTCCCTCTTGTAGCGCGACTTGTACTTTACGGCGATGTCGGCGTCCCAGTAGATCGCCGAGCCGCCCGGCCGCAGCGCGGGCATCTCGGTTATGAACCCCTCGAACGTGGTGGGCACATATTTTGAGAACGCGCTTTTGATGACCTCGAGCTTGTCTTGTATGTAAGACTGCACGGCCTTCTGGTTCAGCACGTTCGGCACACCTGTGCCGGAGGGGCCGAAAGCGGGTTCGCGGCGGTACAGCAGCAGGCGCCACTCGGGGCCGGGGGCTTTCCAGCGGAACGACGGCTGGCCTTCGGGGACGTTAATATCGCGCACGTCGCCAAGATGCACCACCTTGTTGATGCGCTTAACCGCCTGCGCGAGGTACTCGAAAGCGGGGTCGATGGTCACTTCGGTCTCGGCATCACCCTGTGCCGGGGGCACCTCGCGCTCAAACACCAGGTACTCGGCCCGCAGCTTCTTGCTGTCGCCTATTACATCGTCTATGCAGCCGCTCCATATGACGGAAAAGTCGTCGGCGAGGCGCACGCCTATCTTATGCTTGCGGGCGGCTTCAAGAACGCGGCCAAAGTTATCCAAAAACTCCTGGGACATATACGCCGGGTACATATCGCGCCCCGGGCGGACGGCTATGCCGCCAAAACCGGCGGAGATGAGGGCCCCGAGCTGGCGATCAACCTCCGACTCGGTAATTTTGCCGTTCCATGTCCACAAAACCCAGGGGAGAGAGGTGTTGCTGACGACTCCGGCAATCGCGTTCTTCACATTTTTCAATGGATGCTCCTGACCTTAAATATATGATTTGTTTCAATTTGCGACGCTATTATGGCGGTAATATTATGGTAATTTAAATCAGGCGGCGGGATTTGTCAAGGTTTTTTTTTACCGGCCTGTGGGCGGNTTGGGAGTAATGCGTTGATTTTTATGGAGTTAGGGGATATGGGCGCCATATAAAAAAAATGTCCAAATGAGGGATTTTTGGGGATTGATCCCCAAAAAATCCCTGTTCAGACAGCCTGTTAATAATTAACCGACCTGATCTCGAAATAGGACTGCGGGTGGGCGCAGACCGGGCATTTCTGCGGCGCCGAAACATTGTCGTGGATGTGCCCGCAGTTGCGGCAGATCCAGAACTTTTTCTCGGAGCGCGCGAATACCTTGCCGTCTTCAATGTTCTTGAGCAGGGCACGGTACCGCTCCTCGTGCTCCTTTTCGATTTTGCCTACGGCCTCGAACTGGAACGCGATGCGGTCGAAGCCCTCGGCCTTTGCCTCTTCGGCCATGCGCTTGTACATGGCAGTCCACTCTTCGTTTTCGCCGGCGGCTGCGGCCTTGAGGTTTTCGGTTGTTGTGGGCACTTCGCCGCCGTGGAGCTCCTTGAACCAGAGCTTGGCGTGCTCCTTCTCGTTGCCGGCGGTCTCCTCGAAGAAGGCGGCGATCTGCTCGTACCCTTCCTTTTTGGCCTTGCCGGCGAAGTAGGTGTACTTGTTGCGCGCCTGGCTCTCGCCGGCGAACGCCTCCATCAGGTTTTTCTCGGTTTTTGACCCTTTAAGTTCAGCCATTACTGCCTCCTTTTATTTGTTATGGTACGTTTAATTTTTCGGCATCAATCATTAACCAATATCGCCGTCCACGCCAGCGTGTTGAACCCGTTATCCTTGAGCAGCTTAACCATGTCAGACATGAAATTCGCGTTGTGCAGCACGACTTTCGAGAACGCCTGTACCAGTTTTACGACTATCTCGTCGGTCAGCCCCTTGTGGCACCCGGCCATACCGTTCATGTGCAGCTTGACCATAGTGTATATCACGCACATAAACAGGTACGAATCCCACGCCGTCTCCCCATACCCAAAGGGCATCATCCTCTGGAAAAACTCGTTTACCACGAAGTTTTCGAGCATATACTCTTTCTCTTTGAGATACGGTATTACGTACATTTCCCTGTTTTCGACGTATTTATCGAGGACCTGCGCGGCAGGCGTGTCTGAGAAGCACTCTAAGCCGACGAGCGTTTCCTTGAGGCATTTGATGTAGGCGACGCTCGCGTCCAACCCTTCGCTTGCCCTTTTGTCGGTAAGCTCTTTGGCTATGCGCATCTGTATGTGGAAGTTGTTCCCCACCTGTTCGAATTCGGGCTTTAGCGCGCCGTCTTCGGTATCGGCGTCAAACGCTTCGAGCATGGCGGGGATATCAGCGGTGCGGCCCGCCTTGTCGAGCTCGTCTATTTTCTGGCAGAGCATGCCGATAATTATGAGCCTCTGCCCCAGCGTGTATGAGCGGTCTTGCAGGAGCAGGATGCATAGCATACGCACGTCCCAGAAATATTTGAGCGGGCGGTTTTCGAATTCGGGGGCGTCGGGGTTGAGCATGGCGACGCGGGCCGGTATGCGCCCTACGGCGGGGCTTTCATCCACCGACTCGAACGCGAGGCCGTTTGGGTTCATAAGCGCCATACGCGCGGCTTCGGGGCACGACATTGTGGCGCAGCGCTCGATCTTGCGGCCGGCCATCTTGTAGATGCGCGGGNAGAGCGCGCAGACGTCGCACAGGTACTCGCCGCCCAGTTTGCTTTGGATGCGGCAGAGTTTGTCGGCGCCGAGCAAGACGCAATCCGCCCCCCCGGTGGCGAACATCCCCAGTTTCGCGTACATTTCGTCGCTTGCGTTTTCGCCTCGGTTCCGCTTGACCGCACGGTCGATATCGGCCTGCAGCTCGGGGTCGCCGACGTCGCGGTACTTGAGGAACGTTTTCTTGTCCACAAATATGTTCCACGTGCCTAAACAGCAGCTGTCTTCGCACGCGGCGCCTATGCAGGAGAAGCGTGACAGGTACTCCGGCTGCAAAATAACGCGTTTTTGCTTGGGCATGGCGTAAACGGGCCTTTCTGTTGGCGTGGTACGGCCTGAATACAATAAAATATTATGCGGGCGGGCGGATGTCAAGGGGGATATCAATATATTATTTATTATTTATGGTATTGACTTTTTGGCGGGGGGTATAGTATATTTGGATATGTATTGGGATATTTGTGACGGGACCGGGTATGAATCAGGACAATAATGACGGGATTTCGTGTACTAATTCGGCTTTCAAGCATGGTATAAGCGAAGATGATATCCGACATGCAGTCAGATGCCGGCTGTACGAAAAACCTTTAAACCCGAATAACGACGATAAATTCTTGATTATAGGATACGATCGGAATTTGAATTTATTGGAAATCATATATAGAGATGTTGACCAGAATACGATCAATGTCTTCCACGCTATGAAATGCAGGAAGACCTATAAAGCCTTTATCCGGCCCAAAGGAGTACGCTTATGACAGAAGAAGAGATCAGTAAACTTGAAGAAGAGGGCTGGGCGGTCAGCGAGATGATGATGCGGACGACGCCATCCGTTAACCACAACGGTGTTGGCTTTCTCACAAGGCGCGAAAAAGCCCTTGGGCTGCCCGGCCGCGACACCAGCGACAAGCCAATGATGGTCGACGACCTTTGCTACACCTATCTGCACCTGAAAGCCGCTGCCGAGCACAAGGAACCGGGCGAGATACTCCGCGAACTGATTGTGGATAAACTCTTTGAAGACGCGCCGGACATACCCGATACCGGCATATCTGAGATACCTGAGGCGCCGGCGGCATACCGCGCCAAACTGGAACCCATGTGCGAAGTCGCCGAATCCGGCCCGGCATATCAACCAAAGGCCGGCGCTAAACGATGAACACACCTCAACCCTACGACAGCGGCTGCGACAATAAAAATCCTTCCGGCGGCGTGTGGAGCAGTTCCATGCCACTCACGGCGTCTGCCCAAAAACCGCGTAAGTCTTTTTTCAGAAGGCTCCTGAAGCTGTTTCTGATACTGTTGATTATTGGCGCCGTCTGCTCCGTGCCCGGCTACTACGCCGCGCGCTACGCTTTCAACAAGTACTTTGAGGACTGGGGCAACAAGCTTGTCGACCTTGAGCGGCGGGGGCAGCTCTCGATGGAGTACGGCGCGGGGTGGCAGGACGTGCTCATGGACAAGGCCATGGAGCTTGAGGCGTCGCGTATCACCGCTGCGGAGGATGAGGCGGCCGGCGGGTCCGGGGACGGCGGGGGGAGCGCGGGGGCCGACTTTCCGTCGCTGGCGGTCGTTAAACTGCTCAACGAGATCCGCGAGTACTCCAACACCATCCTTATAACCGACAGGAACGACCGGGTGATAACGCGGATCAAGACCGACCACCGGCGCGCAAAGATAAACGAGATCCCCCACACCCTCGTAACCGCGCTCATAGCGGCGGAGGACAGGTACTTTCGGGATGACAATCTGGGGTTCCGGTTCGAGAGTTTCGTGCGGGCGGGCGTCAACGCCATCATTCCCACCATAAAGAACCGAAAAACCGCCACGCCCCGCGGCACGTCAACCATCACCCAGCAGGTGGCCAAGCTGCTCACCTCCCGCTTAGACGAAGCCGGGCAGCGGCAGGTGTCCAACACCGTAAACCGCAAGACGCGCGAGCTCAAGCTTGCGGCGGCGCTGCGCAAGGNGTACACTACCGACGAGATTCTGGAAGTTTACATGAACCACGCCGTAACGAGCGACCACGGGCTTATCGGCTATAAAGACATCGCGCGCGGGCTGTTCAACAAGGAGCTTGGCGAGCTCACCGACGCTGAGTGCGTCTATCTGGCGCGCATGGTGAAGTGGGGCCGCAACGTGAAGCCCAAAATCGTCACGCAGTGCAGGATAGATATGGAGCGCATGGGCGACGCGCTGGGGTGGAGCGAGGAGAAGCGCGAGGCGGTACTGGCGGAGGTGAAAGAGCTGACCTTCGAGCGTCCCAGGCGCATAGAGGGCGAGCACGGCCCGCTTGTCGATTTGGCCAACGAATTCTGGCTGCAGACGCTGCGGCGCAACGGTTCAAGCGGGGCGCAACTTACGCAGATGGACCTCATAGACCCCAACTCGCTCGTAAGGCGGAAGGGGAATCTGACGATCAAGCTGACGATAGACCTGCCGCTGCAAAGGGAGCTCGAAAAATTAGTGGCGGGGCGCGGGTACGGCAGAGATACGACGATACTCAGCGAGGTGCGCATAGGGAGCCTCGGCGAGAACGTGACACTTCCAAGGCCGCCGCGGGACACTCTGCGGCAGGCACGTGTTTTAAGGGAAGACGCCGAGTTCTCCGAGCCGGGCCACTCTTTTGTTACAACGCTGTCTGCGGGCGACACGGTTGTAGAGAACATCCGCTACACCAAGGCCAGCGGCAACAACTACCGGCGCAGCGTCTTCTACTACGTGCGGCGGCCCACACTTGTAGACGGGCAGTACTTCGCCTATTCAATAATGTGCTCTAAAACCGGGCAGCTGCTCGCGTACCACTCAAGAGACCGGCTGGGGTCGCGGCTGAACTGCCTGCTTAAAAACCGTACGCCTACGGGTTCCTCGCTCGTAAAGCCGGTAATGAGCGCGCTCAACTACGATCTTGAAATATTCAGGCCATACAGCAAGTGGTCGGACGTGGAGCCGGTGCCAGACGACGTGCCGTGGGCGCGTTCCATATTCTACGACAACGACAAGCCCGTGGGCGTAATGTTCCAAAACACCGCCGTGCGCGGGCGCGGGTATCAGGTAAACAATTTCGGGCGCAAGTTCGAGGGGTGCCGCTATGTCTTTGAGCTGCTGACAAGCTCGAACAACGTATTGGGCGTAGAAACCGTATACAGGCTTAACAAGCGCCTCTACGAGAACGGCGACATCGCGCAGGGGGCGTTCCCGCTTGTCAACTTCTTCTTCCGCGTGGGTGCGCTTGAGCGTGTTCGCGACGAGCTGAAGATGAACAACGTAACCGGCGTGCGCGTATTCAAAGAGCTTGGCAGGGTATCAGGCGTACCCGTAGACAGCATGATGCAGGGCAACCGCAGGGTCGCGGTATCTGACAGTATGTACTCCGTGGCGCTGGGCGCGTTCGAAATGTCGCTCTACGAGCAGATGCACATGTTCAATATGCTCTACAACAACGAGCTGATAGAGAGGCCGGGCGAGCGCAACAGCTTAGTCATCGAATCCATACAGCTCAACGGCAGGCCGGTGGCGCTCAACGACACGCTGCGCCGCTACCACCCGTTCACCGACATCAACAACATACGCCCCACGCTGCTTGGCCTGCACAACCGTCTGGCCACCCGCGCCGAGGGCCTGGCCGACTTCGACATCGCTTACCAGCTCGACTATGACGACCCGGTTTACGCAACGCCCCGTTTCGACCCGGACGCGTTCTATCTGGAAGAGCCGCTGGCGAACTTCGCGAAGAGCGGCACATCCGACGACATCATGCGCCCGTTCAACGTAGACGCATCGAGCGCCAAACGCACAAACTTCTGTATGTGGAACGCGGTGCTGCGCATTGACATGGGGAAACTTTCGGGAGTGGGCGGGGGCGAGGTCAGAGACGTTACCGTAGCCAGCGTGGGCGAAGGCAACGTGCAGTACACCGGGCCAAGAGACGGAAAATCGATGCACAGGTTTTTGACTACGGGGCTGTTGAGAACCGCCGGCGTCAGGGCGCCCAAGGGTTTCTTCACACAGTATGAAGAGTACCTCAGGCGCGTAACGCCGCCCTCCGAAAACTGCGGCGCGATAACCGAACCGGAAACAACCGCAGCGGCGGACAGCCACCCGGCAGACGTATCTTCGGAGCATCAGCACCAGTCTCCCAAAATACCCACGAGCGTCGTTGAGGATTATGAGATCTATTAACAGTGTGGAGTTTGAAGTGTGGAGTTTGGAGTTAAAATCAAAAAACTCCACACTCCAAACTAATACCTGTATGTAGCCGAGACTCCGAACTCGTCCTTGCCCATGAAGAAATCAACCTGCAATGCCTGTACCATCACGCCAAATCCGCCAAAGAACAAATTGCGGTAGTTGAAATCGGTTATCAGGTCTAACGGATTTTCGGGGGCGTGCGCGTAGCCAAAGCGCACGTTGTACATCCGCGCTATGCACACATCGGCCCCTGCACGCACTATGTATTTGTTGGATAATGAGCCCTTGAATATGTTTACCATCTCAAAATCAAACGGTATCAGAAGCGCAGCGCCGCCCGTTATCGGCAGCGTATACAGCAAGCCGGCAACCACCGTCTTGAAGGCGGCATCAACCCAATCATCCTTAGCGTTCATGCCGTCCGTATCGCTCCACGTGTACCCGAACAGATTGGTGAATACGAGTGAGAAATCAAGGCCGGGTATGATGCGCGGCTGATAAAATCCGATGTCCGCCAGCACGCTCTTGCCGTGCACCACGGATGTCAGCACGTTTCCCTCCGCGTCAACCCCAATGTCATGCCGCCGGTTCGATCCCTCGTAGCGCAGGTTCAGCCCGAACTCGACGGCGCCCTGCGCGTCCACCTGATCCAAAATCGTCCCGGCGAAGTTTATGGCAACATCGTGCGCCGACCCGCGCGACCCGCGCAGGTAGCGGTAGTACGCCCCCATGTTCCCGCCGCTGCTATTATCCGCAAACACGGCGGCAAACGGCAGCGTAAGCTCGTCAAACACCAAATCGCGCCCAAACCCGGCGGCAAACACGCCGGCAACGCGCGGCGCGGCGTTCGTCAGGGCCGGGTTTACAAGCCCGCCAAAACCGTCAAGCGCCATAGCGCTGCCGGCGCCGGCAAGAGAGCGGGATACAGGGCTTGGCGGCGCGGCGCGGGAAAACAGCTGAAATTTTGGAACATGGGGGTCGACGGGGGCATCATCCTGGGCGAGACACATGGTCGTTAAGGCGATAACGCAGAAGACAACGGCAATCATGCCCTTCAACTTCATTGTCAGCTGACCGCAGGCGCCCATGATGTCCTGGCCGCGGCTGCGGCGGATGGTGGCGGACAGGTTGCGGGCGTGGAGCTTGCCGGCGAAACGGTCTACCTGTTGTTCACCGGGGGACGCACAGCTTACGGCGTTGACCGGGTTTACGGGAATCAGGTTGATTTTACAGGGGAATCCGCCCAACAGTTTTTCCAAAGACGCCGCCGCCTCGTCCGTGTCGGTTACGCCGTGTATCAGCACGTATTCAAACGTTACGCGGCGGCCGGTTTTGTTGTGGTAGCGCTTTGCTATCTGCACCAATTGTTCGATAGGATATTTCTTGTTGATGGGCATATATTGGCTGCGCAGGCCGTTGTTCCACGCGTTTAATGATATCGCCAGGCCTATCGTCAGGTCCTCTTTCATTAATTTTTCTATTGACGGGATGACGCCGGCTGTTGATACCGTGATCCTGCGCGCCCCTATGTTAAATGCGTCTTCGTGCATTATTATTTTGAGGGACGAGATGAAGTTGTCGAAATTGCTCAGCGCCTCGCCCATGCCCATAAAAACGATGTTCGTCACTAACTTATCGCCCTTGCCGGCAAGATAATCATTAATACCTGTCAACTGTCCGATAATTTCCCCCTGCGTCAGGTTGCGGATGAATCCGAGCTTCGCGGTCTCGCAGAAGGTACNCCCCAATCCGCAGCCTAATTGGGACGATACGCAGGCGGTTCTCCTGTCGTCATCAATTAATAAAACACTTTCGACGACGTGACCGGCGCCGGGCAGCGCGAACCCGAACTTCACGGCATCGCCTTTTGAGGATTCGAGGACGGCGTACGGCTCCAGCTTGTCAATGCATGATTTTTCGGCGAGTGTTGAGCGCAGCGTTTTCGGCATATTCGTCATATCGTTAAAATCGGACAGGCGTTTCTGGTAGACCCACTTTAATATCTGTTTCGCGCGGAATTTCTGCTCGCCCATCGATAAGACGAACTCTTCTAACTGCTGAATCGGCAGATTTTTTAAATTGGGGATGTCCATACTACTTTGCGCCCGTCAACACGTNCCCCGCCCGACGCGACCGCCTCTACCGCGCGCCAGTAATTACCGTGCTCCGCTTCCAGAACCCGCGCCGCCAGCGTATGCTCATCATCACCATCCAGAACGGGTACCGATTTCTGGAGGATTACGGGGCCGTGGTCGTACTCCTCGTCTACAAAGTGGACCGTTATCCCCGAAAGCTTCGCGCCGTATTCGAGGACGGCCCTGTGTACGTTTATGCCGTACATACCCTTGCCGCCAAACGCAGGCAACAATCCGGGGTGGATGTTGATTATTCTGTTTTGGTATTGGCGGACGATTGGCGACGGCAGCTTTTTCATGTAGCCGGCGAGGACTATAAGCTCGGTGCCGGCCTCCGTCAGCGCATCCCCAAGGCGTTTCGCGTAAGCATCCTCATCAACAAAGTGGGACGGCGCCATATGCATTGTGCTGATGCCGCTGTCCCTCGCGCGGTCGAAGGCTTTGGCGCTGCTGTTGTTGCCGATCATCAGAGCGAAATCAACGCTTTTCAAATCCCCCGATGCCCTCCTGTCAAGCAGAGCCTGAAAATTGCTGCCCCCGCCAGAGGCGAATACCGTGCACCGCATCGACATATACTCCGCCTACCTCTTCATCGACTTGACGTCGCCGTTGGACGATAGCCGGTACTTTATCCCGGCCCAGGTTATGGTCGCCGTGCACCATGTTTTCATGTACGACACCATCTGCATCACCCTCAAAAACGGCTGAAGCAGCAAAAAACGCCCGTAATACGGCATCTTCCCCAGCATCGGGTACAAAAACGCGGTGAGCGTGTGGCCCACGATAAACGTTATAGACACTCCCCCGCCCAAATCCCAGAACGAGTACGGGGTAAAGAAGTGCGCGGCCGCGGCTACCGGCAGCAGCAGCAGCAGTATGCCGGCGATAAGCGCGATAAAAAACGTAGGGAAGACCCAAAGCGCGGTCTGGTATGACTTGAAGTACATGATCTGCCGCTCGAACCACGAAACCGTGGAGCCTACCGTGGGCAGCAGGTCGTCGGTAACGGTCAGGCAGGTGGAGACCACCACGGCCTTGCGGCGGCTCCTGAGCACCAGCGCGGAGAGGCTCATGTCGTCTACTGAGGCCCGGCTCCACTTTTTGGCGACGCCAAGCTCCTCAAAATCCCTGCGGCGGATGGCCATGGTCCCGCCCCACAGCCCTACGCCGCCGAAGTAGCAGGCCGCGCAGAAGCAGGTGTATATGAAGATGTTGACGTAGGCGTGGCAAAGCTCGCCCACGGTGCCTTTGGCCGAAATCAGCCAGCGGAAGCCGGTCGTTACCGTTACTTTTTGGTCCTGCAGGGGGAGGACTATCTCCTTTAGCCAGTGGGCCGCCGGCTTTATGTCGGAATCGGCGAAGACGAATACCTCCGAATTGTCCGACACCTCGCGCAGGGCGGCGAGCATATTGTGGTTCTTCTGGGCGCACTCGGTGGCTAAGCCGGCTACCGCGAACTTTGCGCGGCTGTCCTCGGCCAGAATCTTTTTGATTTCCGGCACGGCGGCGTCGTCGGCGCTCTCGGTAACGTATATCACTTCAAAATCTGGATAGTCAAGCCGGAGGAACCCCCGCAGGTTATCGCCGAAGTTTTTGGGGATGCCCTTGCAGGGTATAACGACGCTGCAGCGCGGGGCGTACCCCCCGTTATAGCGCGCGCGGCGCTTTTTATATATGGATTTCTGGTATATGATGGTGAATATGGTCGCAAAAAAATCGCCGGCTACCACCGCCATACCCACCCAAAACATTATATGAGTGTAGATGTTGGTTCCGTAGAACAGGTTTATCAAAACAGTGACCTCCAGAAAAGTTCATATAAAAAACGCTCCCACGAACCGGGAGCGCGTTACCATAATATATATTATGGTATAGAGGGAGACAAAAAAAACTTATCAAAGGAGAGTGTTATGATTCGTATCCGCTTGTTTGTCACAATTCTTGCGGTAACCGCCATAGCCGCTTTCGCCGGGCCGGTTGAGCAGTATGGCCGTCTCATGGCCGCCGGCGACAGGATCGTCGGGGAGAAATCCGGCGGAGAGGCCGTGCAGCTCAAGGGCCCAAGTTTATACTGGAGCCACAGCGCGTGGAGCGGAAAGGCCTTTTTCGTCACCGAGGCGGTCGATGCCATGATAGACGGCTGGGGGGCGCAGGTTATCCGGTTTCCCCTTGGAATAAACGAAAATTNCCCCGACCGTGACGACGGCGGCTACGACAGCGACCCTGAGGGGAACTGGGAGCGGCTTGAGCGCGTCGTCGACCACGCCGTCTCCCGCGGCGTATACGTGGTCGTAGACTGGCACTCCCACAACGCGCACGAACCCGACATCACGGCAAAGGCAGTCGATTTCTTCACAAACCCGGAACGCGCGGGGAAGTACGGCAGCAATCCGGCGGTAATATTCGAGATATACAATGAGCCGACCAAAACGGCGGCAAGTTCCTGGGCATCGGAGGTCAAACCCTACGCCGAGACGGTCATAGGGGCGATACGCGCCGCCGGTTTCAACAACCTGATACTCGTCGGCAACCCCGCCTGGACCTCAATGCCGAACGTGGCGGCCGCCAATCCGCCCGTCGACCCAAACGGCACCCCATTTGACAATATGGCCATGTCGTTCCACTTTTATGCCGACTCCCACCGGCTCGGCAGGACCCACTACTTCCAGACCGGCACTTACCGCGACGCCATCCTGAACACGTTGAGCAGCGGCTACCCGATCTTCGTTTCGGAGTGGGGCACAAACGACGCCACCGATCAGGGCGTATACAACTTCCCGCAGACCGACCTGTGGCACTCATTTCTGGATTCGCTCAAAATATCGTCGTGCGCGTGGGCGGCGGCCGTTACCGGAACCGTTCTGGACTACTGGAACAGGTGGACCAACCCGCTCTCCTTTGGCGCCGAAACGCTCGCCAACTGGACCAACCCCGACAACATGACCCCGCACGGCCGCTACATATACCACTGGCTGACCGGCAACGACACGACGGTAACTACATCCGGCGACGGCTGGCCCGCGTTCACCGGCCTGCGCTCGCAAATACCCTTAGTCAGAAGCGGCAACTGGAGCCCCGAAGCCGCCAACACCGCCACTACGCTCAGTTGGGACGTATCGGAAGACAGCATCCTCAACATAAAGTTCAAACTGAACAAGGGGACCCTCTCGTACAGCCCCTACGCCGGCATAGCGCTTACGGGCAGCGTATCCCGCTGCGAGTGGGGCATCGGCTACACATATAAGGGCAGCAAACACACGCTGCGCCCCGAACAGAGCGACATTAACGACGCCACCGGCTGGGATTACCACCACAACTCCATGCCCACAAACACCGTCGCGGACTGGACGACCGTAAGGATACCCTGGGCGTACTTCCAGCAGATCGGATGGGGAAACCCGGTTGCGCAAGACCGGACGAAAGTCACGAATATCAGGTGGTACGTGGGATACCTTGAGGCAAACGACGGGGACGAGGGCGAAATATGGGTGAAAGACGTCTGGTGCCTCGGCGACCCGGGCGGCGAGGTGGCATCGGTGCGCAACCCCGGCAGGCAGCAGGCGGCAAGCGTCAATCAATACGTAAACGTATCCGGCAAGACACTGCAGGTACGGCTTATTGATGACGCGAAGGTCGACGTATTCAATATGAGCGGCAAGAGGATGCGTACTATGAACCTGAAGCAGGGCGACCACAATATAAGGATGAACGATCTGCCGCGCGGTATGTACATAGTCAAAGTCAACGGCAAGGCGGCGGCGCGGATGCAGCCGGTTAAGATGCTGGTGAAATAGATTGACATTAATCAGGCTGCAGTGGGCGGCCATGCATGGCCGCCCACTGCGTCAATTATCCACACATTTTTCTTTGGGGGATGTTTATGACGAAGAAGGTATTTACGCGGATGATCGCCGCGTCGGCAACGGTAATGCTTGCGGCATCGGCCCTTTTCGCCGATCTCGCCAAATATGAGGCCGAGGCTTTTGTGACCAACGAGACGATGACCCCGAAGGTCGCGCACGAGTCCGCCTCCGGCGGGCAGTATGTGCAGATGCGCGAGGGCGACCTGACTTTCACCGTCACCGCGCCTGCGGCGGGGTTCTACACTATATGGGCGCGCTACTCCCAGACCTACGACAACGCCAAGACGCAGAACCTCGTGGTCAACGGCTCTCCGGCGGGTACGATCACTTTCCCCCTCACAAGCGCCGCCGTCGACGACCCCGCGCCTGTCTTCGCCATATTCAAGGCGGTGGGCAAGGTGCGCCTGACCGCCGGAGCCAACACCATAGGCATTACGCGCTCGTGGGGCTGGGTGGATATCGACTACATTGAGGTTGGCCCGTTCGAGCCTGTGCCATTCACCCTCACGACAAGGCTTGTTACCCCCAACGCTTCGGAGAACGCGCGCAAGGTGTTCCAGTTCCTGCGCGAAAACTTCCAGACGAAGGTCATAAGCGGCGTGCAGACGAGCACCGTAATGCGCAACACCGGCGGCTACGTGTCCAACTCCATAGACGACCAGGCTGAGATGTCGCACATAAAGGGCGCGTCGGGCAAGTTCCCCGCGCTTATGGGGCTTGATTTCATACACGGCACCGGCGAGCAGGCCAACCGGCCAAACGGCGGGGGCGACTGGTTCATCGGATACAACAACGCGACCCTGGCCCTCGCCGAGGAGTTCTTCAACAAGGGCGGCATCCCCATATACTGCTGGCACTGGCGCGACCCGCTCAGGATATCAACGAGCGACGGGTCGTTCTACACCGAAAACACAACTTTCGACCTGACAAAAGCGTTCACCGACGCCACATACGACAAATTCGACGAAAACAGCGCCGAGTACAAGGCGATGCTCAGCGACATAGACGAGGTTGCCGGGTTCCTGAAACGGCTCGCCGACAAGAACGTGCCCGTGCTATGGCGCCCGGTACACGAGGCGGCCGGCGGATGGTTCTGGTGGGGCGCAAAAGGCCCAAAACCGCTGGCGCAGCTATGGCGCCTCATGTTCGACCGCCTGGTCAAACACCACGGCCTTGATAACCTGATATGGGTATGGACTACCGAGGAGTCGGGCAGGGAGCTTGAGTGGTACCCCGGCGCGGAGTACGTCGACATAATAGGCCGCGACTGGTACCCGCCGCAGAACCAGCAGGCGAAGATGCACGGCTCTTTAGTCGCGAACTTTGAGAACATAAAGGGCATATTCGGCACAGACAAAATCATTGCCCTGTCCGAAAACGGCCCTGTACCCCACCCCGACAGCTTGGTTAGCGACGGAGCGCAGTGGTCTTGGTTCATGACATGGGACAGAGACTTCACTACGACGGTCAATACCGTCAGCGAGTGGAATTATATAATGAACCATAACTACGTGATAACTCTGGAGGATATGCCGGGATGGGGTAATTACGGCGTAACATCGGTACGTAACAATAACGGGACGGCGATGAAAGCCGCGCCGGGCGCAATATCAATACGCAGCCACCGCGGCGCTTTGGAACTGCGGATAAGCGGCACCGGGGTGCGGTCGGCAGAGCTGTTCAACCTGAAGGGCGCGAAGGTCGCCGCATTGAGCGGAGAGAGGTTGACCGGCGGCAATTACCGTTTCCCCGTTAAGGGCATCGCCAAGCAGATGTACATCGTCAGGGTGAAAACGGGCGATAACCGGGTGGTTACGCTGCCGGTCAGGATTGAATAATGTTAATTTTATGATAATACCCTGTAAGGGCGGCCCTGCGCGGCCGCCCTTTAAATGACGGTAAAATGTTTATTCAACGATTAAATCTCCAAAATTTCCGAAGCTATCCCGGCTTGACGGTAACGTTCCCCAAAGAGGGGGCGCTGCTGGAGGGGCTAAACGGGGCGGGCAAGACCAACCTGCTTGAGAGTATCCATGTGCTGTGTACCGGCAGGTCGCAAAGGGGGGCGTCCCGGGTTGACATGATTGCCCACGGGCAGGAGGCGGCGTATCTCGAGGGGGATTTTTGTTACGGGGATGATGACGACGGGAATGACGGTAACACCGATAACGCTATTGCAGGGGCGACCGTGGCGGCCGCCCGCCGCCTTGTCAATACCGCCATAGGCTTTTCTAAAGACAAAAAATTCGTCATGAAACGCGACGGCGCCGACCTCCGTTCCTACACCGAATGGTTCGGCGAGCGCCCGGTCGTCTCTTTCGGCGCCGACGATCTGGAGCTGGTCTACGGGTCCCCCGATACGCGGCGCAAATTCTTAGATATGCTGATCAGCCAGATTGACCGCCAGTATCTGGACGCGCTGACATCCTACCGTAAAAATATGGCCCACCGCAACGCGCTTCTTGGGGGCATAAACGATCCGGCCCTGTTCGACATCTACGAGCAGGCTATGGCCGTTTCGGCCTCAAAAATCGTTTCGGCGAGGATGGAAATCATAACGGAACTGTGCGTTTTGGTCAAAGATTACTACGCTGATATAAGCGGCGAAAAAGAGAGCGCGAAAATTGAATATTTATCTAAATTAAAGTACGATTTTACTTGCATTTCTGAATGGCAAAATTTATATTTAAATACTCTCTCCGACCGTCGGGCTAAAGACGCGGAACTGATGTTTACGGGGGCGGGGCCGCACAGGGACGATTTACGCTTTTCGCTTGACGGCAGGCCGGCCAAAACTTATGCGTCGCAGGGGCAGTGCAGGTCGTTCGCCCTCTCTTTGAAACTGGGGTCAGCCCTTCTGTTGGAACGCCGGCGCGGGGCCGGGATGATCTTTCTGGTAGACGACGCCGTATCGGAGTTAGACCCGGAGAGGACATCGCGGGTGTACCCGCTATTGGAGGGACGGGGGCAGATATTCATAGCCACGCCAAAATGCCATGCGTCTATAGGAAGCAGGGTGCTGCGGTGCGCGGTCGAACCGGGGAGGGTGACGGTATCGTGAAAAACAGCAAGCGGGACGTGCCGAAAAAAGCCAAACGCGGCGGGCCGCCGGCGGCCGTGGGGAATGTCCTCGACACGTTTCTGAAACGTATGGGCTACGATATTGGCCTAAAGGAGTGGGAAGTAGTCGAGAACTGGCCAAAAATAGTCGGAGAGCGCGTAGCCAGAATGACGGTGTGCGAGAAGTCCGAGAAGGGCGTCCTGCACGTAAAAGTAAACTCGGCACCGTGGCGGCAGGAGCTGACGTACATGAAAGACGAGATAAAAGAGGCTGTAATAAGGGAAACCGGGTGCGGGACAATCAAAGACATACTGTTTTATTAACGGATGATTTTTGTAATAACCTGATTAACAGTAATTAACCCTTGTTTGGGTAATGATGATTCTATAAAACGAATTTAACCTTTGTAGGGGCGGCCCCCTTTGGCCGCCCGTTATAACGGAGATACAATAAATGAGCGACAACCAATACACCGCAGACAGCATAAAGACCCTGAAAGGTCTCGAAGCCGTCCGCAAGCGCCCCGCGATGTACATAGGCAGCACCGGTTCCCCCGGCCTCCACCACCTTGTGTACGAGGTGGTAGACAACTCCATAGACGAGGCCCTCGCCGGTTACTGCACAAAGGTCGACGTAACCATCCGCCACGACAACAGCATCTCGGTATGCGACGACGGCCGCGGCATACCCGTAGGCTTCCACGCCGAAGAGCAGATGAGCGCGCTGCAGCTTGTGCTCTCCACGCTCCACGCCGGCGGCAAGTTCGACAACTCCTCCTACAAGGTCTCCGGCGGCCTGCACGGCGTAGGCGTCTCCTGCGTCAACGCGCTCTCCACGCGCATGCTCGCGGAGGTGTTCCGCGACGGCAAGGCGTACTCGATGGAGTTTTCCAAAGGTATCCCCACCACAGAGCTTAAAACCATCGGCGATACCGACAAACGGGGCACGACCATCACCTTCTGGCCCGACCCCGACGTGTTCGAAACTACCGAATACAGCTTCGATATCCTGTCAAAGCGCCTGCGCGAGCTCGCGTTCCTGAACAAGGGCATAATCATCAACATAAAAGACGAACGCCCCGACGGTAAGAGCCACGAGTTCTGCTACCCAGGCGGCCTCTCGTCGTTCATCACCTACCTCGACGAAAACAAGACCCCGCTGCACCCGCAGCCGATATGTTTCTCGCAGATGGTAGACGGCACAGAGGTAGAGGTCGCTATGCAGTACAACGACTCCTACAACGAAAATATTTTCTCGTTCGCCAACAATATAAACACCGTAGACGGCGGTACGCACCTCTCCGGGTTCAAAACCGCGCTCACACGCACGGTCAACTTCTACATCGAATCCAACAACCTGCTCAAAAACAGCAAGGACAAGGTGGAGATAAAGGGCGAAGACCTGCGCGAAGGGCTGACCGCGGTCATAAGCGTCAAACTGCCGAACCCGCAGTTTGAGGGGCAGACAAAAGCCAAGCTCGGAAACTCTGATATCGCCGGGCTAGTCAATACGTCCGTCGGCGAGATGCTGGCGGCTTTTCTGGCCGAAAATCCCGCAGTCGCGAAAAAGATCGTCGAGAAGTGCATAAACTCGGCAATCGCCCGCGAGGCGGCACGCAAGGCGCGCGCGCTTGCCAGAAGAAAAACGGGGATGGACGGAGCGGGACTGCCGGACAAACTCGCTGACTGCCAGGAGCGCGACCCGGCAAAGTGCGAAATATTCCTTGTCGAGGGAGACAGCGCCGGCGGCAGCGCGAAGATGGGGCGCGACAGAACGTTTCAGGCCATATTGCCGCTAAAGGGCAAGATTCTGAATGTTGAAAAAGCGCGGATTGACAAGATCATATCGCACGAAGAGATACAGGTTATGATACAGGCCTTCGGCACAGGCTTCGGGTCGGCAGAAGACCTTGACGGGTTCAACATCGGCAAATTGCGCTACGGGAAGATAATAATCATGACCGATGCCGATGTCGACGGCGCGCACATCCGTACCCTGCTGCTGACATTTCTGTTCAGGCATATGCCGGGACTTGTGGAGAACGGGAACGTCTTTATCGCCCAGCCGCCCCTGTATAAGCTGAAATCAGGCAAGGACGAGCGGTATGTATACAGCGATAACGAAAAAGACTCCGTACTCAAAGAGTGGACCGAAAAGAAAAATATAGTTATCCAGCGATATAAGGGTTTGGGTGAGATGAACCCCGACCAGCTGGCCGAGACGACGATGAACCCGGACACCCGCACGCTTTTGCAGGTCAAGCTGGAGGATACCATAGAGGCCGACAGAATTTTCACAATGCTTATGGGCGAAGAGGTCGAACCGCGCCGCAAATTTATTGAGGATAACGCCGAGAAGGTAAAATATCTTGATATATAGATGATGCCGATGCCGCGATTATTGGGAGAACTGTTATTATTGCGGGATGTATGGATAATTGATGATCTTTGGCGGTAATCAACGGATATTGCGGATGGATGGGGATGGATGTTTTGTGGTAATCATCAATAAGCGGCATATGTTAATGATTGATGATATTTGGGATGGGCTGTGAACGAAAATTTTTATCATTAAGGATAATCTGATGCCAGCAAAGAAAACGCTGCTATTGACCAACGACGACGGCTTCAACGCCCGCGGGATTAAATGCCTGTACGATGTTCTGTCGCCGCTGTACGACGTATTCGTAGCCGCCCCCGAGAATGAGCAGAGCGGCGTGGCGCACACGTTCACGTTCATGAAGCCGCTCTCCTGCCGCGAGGCCGGGGCGGATGACCAGATGCCGGGATACGTAATAACCGGCTCCCCCGCCGACTGCGTAAAGTTCGCGGTCAGCCACGTAATGAAAGTTAAGCCCGACATTGTCGTATCGGGTATAAATGACGGCGACAATTCCGGTATCGCGGCGTTTTATTCGGGGACAGTTTCCGCCGCGCGCGAGGGGGCGTTCTACGGCATACCGAGCTTCGCGTTCTCCATGTACAACCGGCATAGCCCATATATGGAGGATTACGCGGCCATGGCGCCCATGCTTATAGACGAGATAATGAACGCGCCGCGCCCTCAGCTTGACACGCGGGTATTTTACAATATCAATTTCCCCGCGTGCGCGCCCGGCGAATCCAAAGGGTTCAAAGTGACGTACCAGAGTATGGCCAATTATGAGGATCAATACACTAAAATAGAGGAAAAGGGCCACCCCTCATACGGCTGTTACCGCGTCAGCGGCGACAGGTACGGCATGGAGGAGTCTACGGCGTTCGACGCGCGCGCGGTGCTTGCGGGGTACATAGCCGTCACACCGCTGAATTACGATTCGACCGCGAACTGGATTATGCCTTTTTTGCGTCAGCGCATAGAGGATGGAATTGATTAATTTTTTTGTTGATGATAATGTACGACCATTATTAAAAAGGTAATATATAAATGACCGAAAACGAAAATCAACAACAACCGCAGGCGGAGAGGATTTTGCCGGTCTTCATAGAAGACGAGATGCAGAAATCCTACCTCGACTACTCAATGAGCATGATAACGTCCCGCGCGCTGCCGGACGTACGCGACGGGCTAAAGCCTGTGCACCGGCGCGTGCTGTTCGGCATGGAGGAGCTGTCGCTGCACCACAACTCGCCGCCCAAAAAGTCGGCGCGCGTAGTCGGTGACGTCATCGGTAAATACCACCCCCACGGCGATACAGCCGTGTACGACACGCTCGTCCGCATGGCGCAGGATTTCTCGCTGCGCTACCCGATGGTTAAGGGGCAGGGCAACTTCGGCTCGGTAGACGGAGACCGTGCGGCGGCCATGCGTTATACAGAGTGCCGCATGACGCTTCTTGCCGAAGAGATGATGGCCGACCTCGACAAAGACACCGTCGACTTCATGCCAAACTACGACGAATCGCTCAAAGAGCCGACCGTGCTGCCGTCAAAACTCCCCTTCCTGCTGTTAAACGGCTCTACCGGCATCGCGGTCGGCATGGCCACAAACATGGCGCCGCACAACCTGCGCGAAATAGTCGACGGGCTCGTGCTGCTCATAGACAACCCCGACGCCGGCGTAGAGGACCTGATTAAGGTAATCCCCGGCCCCGACTTCCCGACAGGCGGCATCGCATACGGGCGCAACGGAATCTACGAAGCCTACAAAACCGGCAAGGGCAGGGNGATAGTGCGCGGGCGGGCCGAAGTTCAAAAGGCTCCGAACGGGCGCGAAGAGATCATCATCACCGAAATACCCTACATGGTCAACAAGGGCATACTTTACAAGAGGATATGCGACATGGCCCGCGACAAGGAGATCGAGGGCATATCTTTCGCGCGGGAAGAATCAGACCGCCGCGGCATGCGCATCGTCATCGGCATAAAAAAGGACGCCTTCGGCGAAACGGTGCTCAACCACCTGTACAAGTTCACCGACCTGCAAAGGACTTTCGGCATAATAAACCTCGCGCTCGTCAACATGAAGCCGCGGGTACTCAGCCTCAAGGAGCTTATGACGCATTTCCTTGAGCACCGCCACTCGGTAATCGTGCGGCGTACGCAGTTCGACCTCAGAAAGGCGCAGGACCGCGCGCATATACTTGAGGGATTGAGGATTGCGATTGACAATATCGACGAGATCATAGCGCTCATCAAGACATCGGCCTCCACCGACGACGCGCACCAAAAACTCATCGCCCGGTTCGGCCTCAGCGATGTTCAGGCCAAGGCCATCCGTGAAATGCAACTGCAGCGCCTCACCGGCCTCGAACGCGACAAAATCGAGCAGGAGTACGCCGAGCTGCAAAAGGTCATCGCCGACCTGACCGATATTCTGGCCGACCGCGCCAGGCGGATGCAGATCATAAAAGACGAACTCTTGCAAATGAAGGCGCGTTACGGCGATGAGAGAAGGACCGAGATCACCGACGCGACGACCGACATGGACATGGAAGACCTTATCGCCGACGAGGACATGGTCATCACCATGACCCACGAAGGGTACATAAAGCGCACCGCCATCTCCGAATACCGTTCGCAAAGCAGGGGCGGGCGCGGGATTATTGGAATGGAGTCCAAAGAGAACGACTTTATATCTACGCTGTTCGTGGCGTCTACGCACGCGTTCATACTCTTCTTTACGAACAAGGGGCGGTGTTACCGCCTTAAGGTGTACAAAATCCCCGAAGGCGGGCGGTACTCCAGAGGCCGGCCGATCGTCAACCTCATCGACCTGCAGCCCGGCGAAAAAATCGCCGCGTTCGTAACGGTTCGCGAATTCGACGAGACGCGCTTCATAATAGCCGCGACCGAGCAGGGCGTCGTCAACAAACAGCCGCTCTCCTCGTACTCAAACGTAAGGCGCCTCGGTGTAAACGCGCTCAACCTCGACGAGGGGGACTCGCTCATAGAGGTGAAAATCACCAACGGCAACGACGACGTCATCATCGGGACAACGTCGGGGCAGGCCGTCAGGTTCCACGAGAGCGCCACGCGGGAACTCGGGCGCAAAACACGCGGAGTCAAAGGCCTCACACTGCGCCACGACGACAAGGTCGTAGGCATGATCATCGCCAACGACAAAAACGATATCCTGACCGTTACCGAAAACGGGTACGGCAAGCGCTCCTCAGTCGCCGACTACAGAAAGACCAACCGCGGCGGCATAGGCACAATAAACATCAAAACCACAAAGCGCAACGGCAATGTGGTCTCAATCAAACGCGTCATCGCCGGAGAAGATACCGGGCAGGATGTAATGCTGATAACGCGCAACGGCATCATCATCCGGTCTGAAGTCGGAAAGATATCGCAAATCGGCAGGGCCACGCAGGGCGTGAAACTGATCAATTTAGACGAGGGCGACAAGGTGATAGATGTTGCGATCTGCAACAGCGTGGACGACGAAGAGGTCATCGCGGCGGCGGCGGCGGAAGCGGAGGCGGCGGCGACAACAGCGCTCGCGCACAAGGCAGTAGACGTGGCGGTCGACGACGGCGAAACCGACGAGGAAGTTATAGCGGCAGCGGCATTGGAAGCGGTTACGGCAGAAGTTACACCGGTAATAGAACACCCGCAAACGGACAAGGTTGACGAGACTATGCCGGCAGACGGCGAAAATAGCGGGGATGACAGCGTTTAACTCGCGCGTTCCACACGGCGGCGCAGGGTATTGGCCTCGGAGAATACGGACTCTAACCGTTTGCGGATATCTTTGGCGAGTGAGTAGGTGTTCATCGCGTTCAGTTGTTCCAAAGCCTCCGCGTTTTGACCCAGCGCGGCCATATTCCGGGCCATACCCATACGGGCCTGAACCAAGTTATAAAAGTTGCTGTTTGGGTCGTTCTCGCACCTTGTGAATATCTTTCTGTACGCCGCAACCGCGTCCTCGTGCCTTTTTAGCCCCTGCAGCGCCTGCGCCCTCCCCCATTGAAACACCAGTGCGCGGGGATATGCCCTGATCATGTCGTCGGCCACGGTCAGCGCGTCCTGAAACCTGTTTTCGTTTATGTAAATGTCTATAAGCACCATGGACGCCGGGGTTTTGGTATATACCCCATTGCGCCTGACCTCACGCAATTTCTCTATGCCCACCGCCCGCTTGTCCTCCACGCCGGGCATAAACCACAAAAGCTTCATCAGGGCGCTGCGCCAGTAATCGTAGGTGCCTATGCCAAACTGAATATCCGGGTTTTTACTCCCCTCACTCGCCATCTTCAGAAAGACGGAAACCCCCTTCCACCCAAACCGAAAGCCAGTTATGTACCGCTCGTAGCGGACCTCGTATGTCCCCTTGTAACCGTCGGCGCCGCCCAAAAAGAATCGGGCCCACTCGTCGCTGGGGTTACCGACCAGAACCTTTTCGGCCCGCTCTATCGCCTGATCGCAAAAACGGTAAAATTCGGCCTCGCGGCGGTTGGACTGGTGGCGCAGCATCCAGGCGTCGGCAGCCGCAGCCATAAAAAAGTAGCCGGCGGGATGATCGGGGTAGGCGCGGATCAACTTCTGCGCCTCCGCCTCGGCCCCGCGGAAATCCTCGCGGAAAACCATATCAATGCTCTTGACCGCTATCTCGTGCATATCCGCAGGCAGCGTCTGCTGTGCAAACGCCGCAAACGGGCAGAGCGCGAACAGAGCCGCGCACACGATAGATATCATTTCAATTTTCCGCATCATTTGCCTGACTTTGATCCGTTTTCCTCTTTATTTACCTCAGTTGTACCCGCTGGCTCGGCCTTATCCTCCGCNCCCTCCCACTTCTCAGGCGCATCCGGCACAGCCGGCGGTTCGCTTACCCCAACCGGGTCCGCACCCTCCATGACAAACTGGTAATACCTGTTGTAATACCGGTCCCACTGCCCAAGGCGCGCGTGGTAACGGTATTTGCGCGTAATCTTCACCCCAAGCGCCTTCAAAAAATAAAAATCTACGACCGCCCGGCGTATAAAGACCCCCTCCTTGTACTCCACATACTCAAGTACGTCAAAATACGGCGTCTCCAGAAGGGCTTCCGGGTCGACATCCTCAAGTATGGCCTCCATGTCATCGGCCATAATAATGTCGAACTTCTGCCTGATCACCTCCTCACTCTCCGCGCAAAAGCACAGGGTGAGCAGCATCACGGGCAGAAAGCATCGGCAAACGCGCGTTATAAGTTGTTTCGTTGACATATCTCCCACTAATAAGATAATTTATGCCCCGGCCAAAAACAAAACAAAAATAGATTGTATCACGAAGGCCCTCTGCGTCCCGACACAAAAAAAGGATGGCATCTCACGATACCACCCTTTTATACTCAATTCATCAATGCGCCTGCGACGGCTATCAGAACCTGTAAGTCGCGCTCACCCTGTTGAACAGGTGGTGCTGGGCACCGCTGATCAGGTTTGTGAACGTGTACGGCAGGTCTTCCGACGCTACGAAATCGATGCGCAGACGGTTGTCGATGTTTATACCGAAACCGAGGCCCACGAGATCGTTGTCAAAGCCGTTGGAGGAGGGGTTTTCCGTCCAGTTGCTGGTTGTGCCGTCGCCGACGGAGACGTGGCGAACTTCCTTTTGGCCGCCAACGCGAATCAGGAACCAGTCCCACATAATATTGCGCTCAACGCCAAAGCTGAGACGCGCGCCGATCGACTGGTCGGCGGCGAGGCCGCTGGCGTCGGTCTGAGTGTACACGCCCTGAATACCGGCCCAAAAGAAACCGCGGTCAATATTCATGTTGATACCGACACCGCCGTTGAGGTCGATGACCTTCGTGTCGTTCAGGTTAAGGAATTCAAGCGAAACCTGAGGCACAAACGAACCGTTTATTGCGGGAACGGCCGAGAAGAAACGCACATCGCCTCGGACGAAATAGTCGCCATCTGAGATAACGACAGGCTCGGAAGCGCCGCTCGGCGTGTATTTGGCGGTAGTAACGCCACCGTTGACAGACGCCTCAAGATCGAGGCCCTGCTCAATGTTCCAGTTGATACCCAGCGAACCCTTGAAGAAGTCAGTCTGGTTTAACACAACATCGTTCAGCTTTTCATTTTGGAACGCGGTATAGACGCCCGCGCCGATGGCAAGGCCGTTGCCGAGATCGTAACCGACCATGAGATCAATCTTGCCCACAGGGTCAAGAAGGTTGGGCCTGGTGCCGACAACGGGATCGTTGGTCAAAGTGCCGCCGGCCGCCAAAAGCTTGTCGACCATATAGTCGCGCCTGTTCATAAACGCGCCAAAGGAAATCATCGGGCCGTTCTCCTCATCGCTGAACCTGTAGGAGAGCATACCGCCGAAATGCGGATCTTCCGGCAAAATGTTCAGATACCTGAAAGATTCGCTCTGATCGTCGGGACTAATGAAACCAAACGACCCGTACATCATGTTGGGATACAGGCTCATGTCGGCAGGATTGTTAAAAACGCTGACTTCGTCACGATAGAACCAGGGCGTCCCCTGTCTGCCCATAACCGCGACACGCGCGTCCGTTGCATAACTGCCTACCACAAAACCCGCCGCGAGTATAAACGCCAGCGCCCTCCTCTTCATCATACCGCCTCCATGTAGAGATTTTTTGTTATTGTTATCAAATTTATTAAACCGGCACAGGGACGGGTGCGAACCCGTCCCCGCCGATAGTAACCATATTACTGCGAGAAAGCAAACGGGTACGTAACTTCCGTCACGTCGCCCGGCTTGTCAATCTTTTCAAACACCCAGCTCCTCACGCGGGACACAACCGTCGTCTCAAGCTCGGAGTCGCTCATTGTAGACGAGACCATCTGGGCGAAAATCNCCCTGCCGAACTCGTCGATAGAGAATTTGACCGTAATAGTGCCGCTCAGGCCCGGCTTATCGCGCAGACGCCTGCTGTAGGCGTGGCGGAGAGCCGCCATGTTCTGCATAACGACGCGCTGGATGCTGGCGCGGCTGCGACCGCCCGTCAGCGCTCCGCCCTTAAGGAATTCGGGCGAAGAAACCCTCAGTTCGCCGCGCTTCTTGAGGTCGAGGCCGCCGCCCCCGCCGCCCATAAGGCCGCCGAGGAGGTCATCGATGCCGCCGCCGCTGCCGCCGAAACCGGAGCCGTAACCCGCGCCGTAACCGATACCGGCAACACCCTTACGGCCTACGCCGCCGTCACCGCCGGACTTGAGGCCGCCGACGCCGGAGAGGATAGCGTCAATGTCGGTGGCGAAACCGCCCTTACCGAAGATGTCCGCCGAAGCAACGCTTTTGCCCTTGATCTGGCCGGAAACGATACCGAGAACGCCCATCTGCGTAACGCGGGCCCTGGGGTCGCCGCCGCCGCCCGTCATACCGCCCGCGCCCGTCTTCTGGGGCTTGAGCTTCTTCTGGTCGGAGGGGGTCTCCTCTTTCTTTTCCTCTTCCTTCTTCTTCTCAAGCTGCGCCTGGATCTCCTCGGCGTTCACGAGCTTCGCTACGCGCTCTTCGGGCATCTTTTCGAAGAAGTCCGTCGCAACCTCAACAACGGTACGGGTACTCATATAGATGCAGAGCAGAACCGCCATTACAAAGCAGATGGTCTGAATGTTGCGCATCTTGGCCGCCTTCTCAAAATAGAAGACATCCGGGCGCCCCTTGGCCATCTCGGCGTACTCCGCGTCGGTAAGAATACGGCCTGGCTCGTCGTCCTCGTCGTCGTCATCGTCATCGTGCCTTGCGGCGGTAGACGTGGGCGGCATGGACGCCGCAGCCGGCGCGACGGCGGCGGTAACCCCGGCGGGCGCAGCAGCAAACGCAGCGGCGGCAGCAACCGGAGGCGCCTCCTGAAGAGGAACAAGCTCCNCCTCGGCGCCAATGCCGCCGAACTGGGCGCGCAGCCTCTGCGCCTCGTCCTCGTCAGCCTCTTTACGTATGCAGATAGCCTTCTGCGTTATGGCGTTGTACACCACATCCGGCGTACTGCCGGACCAGCGCGCGACCTCTGCGGCAATCGCAGAAGCCCTCTGCGGGTCATCGCATTTTTTGATTAAAATTTTATACTTCACTGTTGCCTATCCCTTTCTGAGGCGCCCGGTATTAACCGTCGTCCCTCTCCATTACAGCAAAGTTCATATTATTGTAACCCGACTTGCCGCAGGTATTCATAATCTTGAAAAGAACGTCGAAATCGATATTCTTGTCAACCTGAACGATAACCCTGCCCTGAACGGCGTTCAGCGCCCCGAGGCGAACCATCTCCTCCTCCTGAGCCAAGCACACTTTCAGGCGCTCTTCCAGCTTCGTGATGATCGGGTCATTCTCCTCCTGAGAAATGTTCCGGGCATCTTCCGTGGGGACGACGGCCTGGTTGTCCAGAAGGATCATGTCCTGCGTCACGGCGATCTGAAGGTTCACCTCGGTGGGCTTCTTCTTGGACTCGGAGTTGGGCAGCACAAGGTTGTCGGCGTTGGTCAGAATGGAACCGTCCGCCGAGTAGTTCTTGAGCAGGAACAAAAGCATGATGGTCAGCACGTCCATGAGGGACGTAATGTTCATCGACGCGTTATGCTTCTTTTTTCTGAATCTTCCCATGGATTACCCCCTCAACTTCGCGATGGAAATGTTCGGGAACTCGGCGTTGCGCGCCGCGTCCATGATTTGTACAATCTTGTCGTAGATTACCTCGTTCTCCGCAGCGATGATGATATCCTCACCGTCCTCGGCCTCGCGGTAACGCTCCTTAATCTTCATCAGGCGGTTTTTCAGTTCGTCGTAAGCGGAAAGCGGCTTGCTCTCAAAATCGCCGGGATTCGTTACGATCATGCGCCGGCGAGGGTTCGTCAGCGCGAAAACAGTATCCCCCGCCTTCACTTCACGCACCGGGATCCCGTCGGCATCCGTCAACATCTCGCCGAACTTTGTATAAAGCGACCTTATGATGTTGCGGGTTTCTGGTTCGACGGTGTAAAGATATATCTCGAAACGTTCGTGCACCGTAAGCTCCCTGCCCGTCCTGGGATGGTTGGGCATTTTGCCTGGGGTGTACTCAAGCAACGTATCGAGGTCTTTTTCCCTCGTGATATAGCGGTGAAACTCCTGATAAAAAAGGCTGGGCATAAAACCGCCCTTGGCCCCGAGCGTGACTACGGAGTCGGTGATGATGGCCGTGAGGAGGAGCTTTTCAGCCTTTTCCTCCTGCGGCTGCTCAGTCACCGCGCTCTTTGTCTGCGAGCCGCGCTGTTCGGGAAGCTTGATATCAATGATCGCGACGCTCGCGAACTCGGCGGACACAATAAGCATAGGGATAAGCACGACCATCAGGTTCATGAAAACCTTCAGGTCGACGTCCGTAGGCTCTACATCCGGCGCTTTTAACTTGTTAGCCATTTAAATCCCCTCCGTGTTAAAAAGGTTTAGGCTTCGACCATGTTGATCAGTTTCGTCGCCTTTTCGTCGAGCTGCTGGAGCACGCCGTCGGACTTCTGGGCGAGAGCGCCGTGCGCGACGAGCAGGGGAACCGCAACCAGAAGCGCCCAAAGCGTCGAGGACATGGACATGGAAATACCGGCAGCGAGCGCCTGGGCGCGCTGGGCGGCGGGAACGTTGGCGATAGCGTCAAACGCGAGCATCAGACCGTAAATCGTGCCCATAAGGCCCACGAGCGTCGTAACGTTGGCGATTGTCGGGATAAAAGCGATATTACGTGTAATTTTGGGGGACTCGGTCAAAAATACCTCGTCAACAGCCTTCTGAACCGCCTTGGCGCCGCGGCCGCGGTTCTGGAGAATGGCCACCACACCTTTGGCAAGCGGAGTTTTCTGCGATGCCGCATACTTGATAGCCTTATCGAACTCGCCGGCTTTCACGTACTTCGAGACGCCGCTCATCAGCGTACCGCCGCCCGAACCGCAGTTGATGAACAGGAACCACACACGCTCGGCGACAAAACCCAAGCCGATCCAGAGCAGAACCATGATCATCCACATACACCAGGCGCCGCTGGTCAAGAATCCGTCGAGTACAAACTTATACAGCATCATAAGGCAGAACTCCTTCCACTTAATGTTTAAGTGTTGTTTGTGTTTATGGTTAATATTTTACTGATCTTTAACTTAATATTATCCCATTATTTCAAAATCAGGCCCGCAAACTCAAGAATCCGCACAAACCTGAGGGCTAAAATCCCCATTTGGCCGGGTGGACGGCTTACCGATAATATATTAAATTATAATACGCCACACAATAAAGCAATAATATTTTACAAAAAATTTATATGCCGAAAACCGCCCTGGGGCGGCCGCCAAACGGACGGATGCCCCAAAAGGGGGCAACCGCCGCTGCGGCAAGGCCTTAGGAGCCCGATTTCAGGTTTTTAAGCCTCTCCTCCTCCATGACGATATTCCTGTCAGCCTCCATTTTTATGCGGTTAAGCTGGCTGATCTTCTCGGCCACGGGGATGTTCATGTCCATGATCCTCTTTATACGGCCCAGATTCCTGTCGAGCTCCGGGTCGCGGCCACGGGGGGCTATTTCGTTGCCGTGCTCGTCGTACTCCTTGGGTTTCTCGGTCGGCTTCCAAGCCACAATCTGTATGTTTATCCACTCCGACTCCGGATTGATCGTATTGAGGCGCTCCTTGATCCGGTCAATCCACTCGCTCTCCGCAATACCTATATCCTGCGCCAGCTTCATGCCGTTCTCGTACACCGGCATGGCGGCGTCAAGGGCCTTCAGGTAGCGCTCCTCAAGCTCCATCACATAAAACTCGTGCTCATCTTCGCTCAAACCCTTGGGCACCGGCGAATTTTTGAACAGGAGGCCGACCTCCTCAAGAATGGAGCCCTTCTTGTACGCCATCTCCATAATAGCCTGCATCGACATATCAATATACTCGCCGGTCAGGTTCTGCTCCTTCGCCCAGGTTATGTTCCGGCCGAAATACTCCATAGCCTGATCGTAAAATTTGTCAAGGCTCGACAACACCCTGATCTTGCCGCCCATCTGCTCAATCTGATTACCGAAGAGCTTCTGGTTCGCAACGGCGTCCGCCATATCGTAGAACGCGCGGGCGATCATGTACATAGACCGCATCGTCCACTCCTCAACCCCCAGCTCAACCGCCTTGCCGAACAGCTGTATGGGTTCCGCCATAGCCTGCGTCTTCTCTTTCATGCGGGCGCCCATCGCGCGTTCGTTGGCGGCGTCAAGCTTGATATCCGCAAACTTCTTGTACCTGATTTCACCCAATCCGTAATATGCCTGCGCCACGTTCGCCACGTCAATGTCGGCGGTCTTGGCGTGCTGCTCGTAAATCCTTATCGCCATATTGTAGTTGGTTTCGGCATCCTTGAAATTACCCAGCTTATAGTACGCGGAACCCGCTTTCACGAGCGCCTGCACCTGCTTGAGCCTGTCGTTCATATACTTCTGGGCGTAGTCGGTAAACGAATTCGCCATATTTCCGAACTCTTCCAGTTTCTCCCAGCACAAGCCGATGGCGAAGAACGCCTCGCCGGCGAACTCGCTGTTGGGATAGTTCTGAGCGAGCTGGCCGTAGACGTTTATGGCGTCGTGGTAGTGTTTGCCCTTCTCGAAGATGAGGCCGGCGTTGTAGAGCGCCTGCGGGGTCTGCGGGTCGTTGCGGTAGCGCTCAAAAATGAGCTCGAACATCTTGCCGGCCATATCGAACTGGTTCAGCTTCTGGTAAGCCTCGGAAGCCGATGACAAGCTGGGGATGGCGAACTCCGCCTTGGGTATCTGGTTGGCGGCGGTCAGGTAGACCTGAGCGGCCTTCTCCCACATATCAGCCTTTTTGTAGTTCTCGGCGGCGCGGATGAACGCGTTCTCGCGGAGCGCCGACTGCCTCTGCGCCAATTCCTCAAACGTGGAGGCGGCGCGCACAAAATCCTTCATCTCCTCATAGCTCACGCCGGCCTCAAACCAGCCCTGCGCGGCGACCTTGGACTCCGGGAACTTGCCGGCAATAGCCTTGAAAGCGTCGGCTGCGGCGGCGTGGTTGCCGGCTTTCTTCATGTTTTCGGCCTGACGGTACATCGCGCCGGCGGCGAGTTCCAGAATCTCCTCGTAATCCTTGGTGTCGCGGGCGGTACGGCGCAAAAGCCCGTCGAACGTCTGCATGGCGAGGTCAAACTGGTTATTGCTGGAATAGCTGTTACCCAGCATTCGGGCCGCGTTCGGGGTGATCTTGGCGTCGGGGTACTGGTCAACGACCTGCTTGAACGCGTTGATAGCCTCGACAAACGCCTTGCCGCCGTAGTGTATGTTACCGGCCAGATAGAGCACTTCCGGAGCGTTGGAGCTCTTGGGGAAGCGCCTCTGGAAGTTCACGGCCTGATCAATGAGCTTTTTGGTGGCCGGCAGCGCGTAAGACTTGTCCTCCTCTATCCCCTCGCGCGCCATATCCTTTTTGCGGCAGGCGTCTAACGCGAAGATCGTGTTGTAGCCGGCGTCCTCCTGAGAGATGGCGATAGGGTTCGTCTTGTCCTGCGACTGCTGCTTCAGTTTCTCAAGCTGCTCCGGGTCCATACCCAGCGTATCGACGGAAGAAACGTACGCAGGATATGTGGAGAGGTCCTGCATGGCCACAAAGTTATAGTTCTCGGCGGCCTTCTCGCAGTCTCCAAGAGAGCTGTAAATTTCGGCAATGTTGTACTTGTACTCAAAAACGCGCCACTTATCTTCCGGGAACTTCTGGAAGAACTCGTTGTAGCGCTTCATAGCCTTGTCGTAGAGGGAGCGGTCCTTCTTCCTCTGAGCCTCGCCGTGGTAGAAGAGGGCGATATCGCCCAAAGCGCGGCGGATGGAGGCGTTCGCGATGTCTATAACGACCTTTTCGGAGGCGTTGGCCTGGAACCACTTGCTGCCCGGGCCGTAGTCGTCTACCAAACGCTCACGCTCGTCGTTGGCCTTCTGGTGCTCCTTTTTGACGACATAGCACTCAATGAGGTGCTGGCGGGCGAGGGGGGCCTCTTTGTACATCGGGAACCGCTTGAGGGCGCCCTCAATGGCGTGAATGGCGGCGTCCCACTGGGCGCGCTCCCTGTTCTTGGCGCCTATGGCGAAAATAATCTGAGCCTCGTAGGGCCTTGGGTTCTTCTTGAAGAACTTGGTCGCCTCCTCTACGCCGTTGGGCATTTCGGAGAAGGAGATGACCATATACTCAATAGCCATTTCGCGGAACTGCCTGCGCGTATAGGTGCCCTTGTCGCACTCCTGAATGTACTGAAAGAAGTAATCAACAGCCTGGTCGAAGTCGCCAAGGTAGTAGGCGCACTCGCCCTTGCGGTAGTGGGCCATTTCCCACGACATCGGGTCGATCTGGTCGCGCTTGACCTTGCCCAGATGATCGTAAGCCTTGCGGTAGTTGCTCTCCATAAACGCCAGATCGGCGAGACGGAAGTGCGCGCCGGAGACGCGGGGGCTGGTGGGGAAACGGTTGACTAACTGTTCCCAAATGATTCTGGCGGTGTCTATGTGGCCCTCAAGCAGGTAGGTTGTACCCATCTGGTTGAACGCCTCGGGGAGCCTTGGGAAACTGGGATACTCGCGCGTGAGCTGCCAGTACATCCGCAGCGACTTGGAGTAATCGGGCTTGGGCGCTATGGGGGGCGTCCCGCGGCCGGTACGCTCGTACTGCTCAAACGCCTTATTGTAACTTTCGCTGGCGGTAACGAAATTGTCCCTGCCCTCGTCATAGTAGAGGCCGCCCAGCGTATACATTACGTCGGCGCAACGGTCGCTCTTTTGGGTGGCGCACCGCTCAAGCATACCCTCGTAACGGGTAATGATGTCTCTAAGGGCCTGGCCCGAAGGGCGATTGGCCTGCGCCCGGTCGGCCTTCTGCGCCTCAAGCCTGCGAATCTCTTCCTGAATCTCTGCTTTGGATTTCTGCTTGCCCTTCTGGGCATAAGCGGAAAAAACAGAACCCGACAGGAACGTCCCAAGGACGACCGCCATCAACACATACTTAAAACTTCTTCCCATACCCAAATCCCCTCCTTATATAATATTGCAGAGAAAAACATCAATTATCCGTAATTATTCGCCGGAGATAATCTCACCGGCGGCCGATGTACATTTTCCCGATACAAAGAACACGAAATACCAAGATTTACNCCCCGCGGGGGGTATACTATAGCACCGTCTTATTCTATAATATACCGCAATCCAAAAAATAAGTCAATACATCAATGCAAAAAAACGAACAACTGTTTTTTACTGCTAATCCTCCATACTTTCCATCTGCTGGCGCAACCTCTCCAGTTCGGCGTCTCTCCTCGCGTCCTCGCGGTTTGGCGCGCTCTGCCCACGCGCCCTCATCTGGCTCGTGGCCCTCGCAAGCGCGTACGTAGCGTCATCAATAAGCTCGTCCTTGCGCATAAAGAAGTTTTTATGCGACTTGGCCAGCACCCTGTACTCGAAAAACTCCTTGTTTTCCTTTGCGAACTTCTCGTAGCCGCGCTGGAGTTCCGGGCGCTCCTCCATCGACCTCGGCGTGGGCCTGCGCATGGCGTTTCGCTTGATCCGCTCGGCAACGGGGTTAAACTCGTCCGTTTCACGGTCAAACTGGACCTTGCGGGTCTGGACGTGCTGGTCGGTAAAAAATTCGTTGGAATTGGAGACCGCTATACACGTCTCAAGCGCCGGAATGGCCTCGGCGTGACGGTTCAAAAGCATCAGCGCATACCCCCTGAGCAGGTGCGCCTCCGGCACAAACGGCGATTTCGGGTGGAGGCGGATGATCTTGTCNGCGTTCTGAAGCGTGAGCTGCGGCTGACCGACCCTGGTCCATGTCCACGCCATACCGAGCAGCGCTTCATCACCGTAGGGGGAGGCGTTCTCGGGAACCATACTGTAAGACTCGGCGGCCTCGCGGAACCTGCCGCCGGACTCAAAGTGCATATGGCCGAGCTTGACCGCAGCGGCGTTTTGCAGCATACGCCCGGCGGCGCTCGAAGTCGTATCGTTGATAATAGCCCTCAAATTCTGTATCGCGGCCTGCTCCCGGTCGCTCTCATAATTTACAATCGCCAGCGTGTAGAGCGCGTATATGTACGATGGATCGGTCGTTTTGACGAGTTCCAGATGCTTCCGGGCGTCTTCATGGTTCCCGGCGTGAAAGGCTATCTCGCCGGCGAGATACTCGGCCTCGCCTATTATATCGCTGTCGGGGTACAGATTGGTGACAAACGAGTGGTTCCTCATCGCCTCTTCGTAGCTGTCCTCACGGTAATCAAGGCTCATCACGCCGTAGAGGTAGTGCGCGCGCATATCCGATGTGGTGTACTCGTCAAGCGCCGCTCTGAATACCTCGCGGGCGGTATTGTTCATATAGAGCTGCTTGTAGCAGTCGCCCATAAAGTAGACGGCCTTGTCATTCAGGTAGAAGTTGGGATAGAGCGTCAGCAACTTGCCGTAGGCGAACGAGGCCTCCCAGTACTTGCCGGCCGTATACAGGCGCATGGCCTCCTGATAGGTGTCCATAGGGGCGACTACGAGCCTGTCGTAGAGCCTCCTCGACTCCTTCTGCTCGCGCGTGCGCCCAAAGTCGGCCGCAGCCCTTATCATCATAACAAGCCCGCGCTCGTCGTTCATGTTCGAGGCGTTCTCGAGGAAACTGTAGCCGAAGTTGTAATCTATGGTCAGATAGTTGATCATCTCCGGCAACGGATAAATCAGGTTGTAGCTGAAACCTAAGTACGGAATATTGTTGTTAGTCCACCCGCCCTTGAACCAAATCTGCGGTATGAACATATACTTCGCGTGAAAACCCCAGCGGAAAGCTATGGGGAACATATCGGNAAGCTCGCTTGCGCTGGGCAGCTGCCCCGTCTCCCCCGCGGATACGGCCATTCTCTTGAAATCTTCCCAGTTCAGGGCTGCGAATATGTCCCTGAAAGCGTTGTCGACAATCATTTCGGCGCTTACAACGAGATTGTCGTTGAGCCCGGCGTAGCGCAAACCGACACGGCCGCGGGAAACTGTAACGAGATCGCCCGTGCCCTGAAACTGCAAACCGTCATCGCTGAAATTAAACGCCCAGGGGGTCTGCGTAGGCAAAATATCCTGCGCCATGAGGCTGATGCCGAAATCGCCCCACTGGTAATGGTCGAACGGGTTGATGTAAACGCCCACATCAAGGCCCGGAATGTTCGAAAATGCCGATTTGCCGAACTGCGCCTGCGAACGGAGCTTCACGTTGCCGCCCAGCATAAGCCATGGCATAACCCTTACGCCGTAGTTACCCACAAGCCACAGGTCCTGATAAGAAACCTGCCCCATCCCTATAGCGTCATTCTCGTCGGAGGTACCCGCCTTAACCCTGTCCATTGTATTGCGCGCGTGCAGAACCGTCAAACCGGCGGTGTGGTTGAGGCGTATCGGGTAAAAGAAGCTGAAGTCCTGATACCCCATGTTCCCGCGGTCCATACCCCAGCGGTAGAACGCCATGGCCGCGTGCATCTGGTTGACCCTGTGCAGCAGCGCCGGGTTGACCAGCGCCGATGTCCAGCTGTTCAGGTCCTGAGTGAAGTCGGCCTGAAAGTAGGGCGCGTCGTACCCGCCCTCGCCCTCGCCGCCATCCTGCGCAACCGCAAACGCCGTTGCACAAAGCACGGCGGCAAAAAGGACACGCAGCATACAGGCCGCTCTCTTGATCGTCATCTTTATAAACCCCTCCGTAGCCGTCACCTTATCGGGACGACCTCAACTCTTCTGTTAGTGGCCTGCCCGTCATACGTCTCGTTCGAAGCTATTGGACGCTCCATCCCATAGCCACGGGCTACAAGCCTGCCCCTGTCAATACCCTTAGACACAAAATAGTTCAGCACCGCCCTCGCCCGGTTGAGCGAAAGCGTCCTGTTAAAATTCTCGTCGCCCTGATTGTCGGTATGCCCGGCAATCTCAACCCGCACATTGGTATAATACGCAAGGCTCCGCACGATCTCGTCGAGCACAAAGTAAGACGACGGCGTCAAATCCGCACTCATATATCCGAAATTGACCTCGTTTTCCGTCAAAACAAGCGTTGTATTGATGGACATGGGCGCGTTGGAGGCAGGCGGAGGCGGAGGCGCATAGGTATCCTGAGACGGCGACGAAGATGACGACGACGGGCCGAAAAACTGGTCAAACTCGCTGCTTGACGACGAAGAGGCCGCACCGCCCAAACCGCCGCCCGACGACGGCGCCACGGCCACTGTCATAGACTCGTTAAGCCCTATATCCGCGCCCTCCTCACCCCTGCCCTTTGTCGGAGAACCGGATTTTACCGTATAGTTGTGGCGTGGATAGCCCGCGCCCACAAACTGCGGGTCTGCTGAAATATTCTGCTGACGAATGGTCTGATTGTCGGCGTTGTCGTTAAAAGGGAGGCGGTTCGCGTAGATATTGTTGCCGATGATGCGGGTCTTGCGCGCATCCGGCCCCAAAAAGATACCGTACTGCTTATTACCGGTCAGAATGTTGTTCCGCACCAGCACCTCCGTACGGCCGGCGCCGAAAATGCCGCTGTAGCCGTTCTCCATGATTACGTTATGGTTGATGGAGGTCCGCGTCCCGCGCACCGACTCCAAAAAGATTCCGGTCCACTCGTTGCGGTAAACAACGTTGTTTACAATCTCCGGCAGCGAAACCAGCGCGTGGATACCGGTCCCCTTGTTATCCATGATTATATTATTCATTATAATAGGCCGCGTGTTCTTACAAAGAATGCCTGTCCGCCCGTTCTGGATAGTGAACCCGGATATGACCGCCCCGTCGGCCGCCGTTATCACCGGCCCCCTGCGGCGACCGTCTATGATGGTGCTCTTCTTGTCCTGCCCGAGCAGCACTACATCATCCACCAGGGTTATGTTCTCGTAGTAGGTCCCGTTCCGCACATACACCGTATCGCCCTCAACGGCCTCGTTGAGCGCCGCCTGAATGGTGGGGAAGCTGCCGGGAACGGTAATCCGCTTCTGCGCCCAAACACAAACAACAGCCGCCAGCAACACCAGTACCGCCACCCGCGCCTGCCGTTTCGTCCTCATTATCCTCATATTCCGTTACCTTGCCCGTTCTCTGTATATTAATGTATAGGCCCCAAAACAGAGTATCCCCACGGTTTGGGGGGATATTCACAATAAAATAAATAGCGCACTTCACGCAAATCAACAATATTTATCGACCGCGCGCCTTTTTCCTGCAAAGGGAAGCCCCCTAATTATTAAATTTAACTAATTTTAGGCAAATACGCAAGAACTTTTTTTATTTTAACGAATATTTAGTAAATATAATGTATATTTCTGATAATGAGACCCCTAATTCTTAT
>WQTH01000009.1 GCA_009786415.1 Chitinispirillia bacterium
AGGGAGGCGGTAGTGGGCAGGGGGGGGGGCAGGGTGGCGGCGGACAGGGTAAGAAGAAACGTCTGGCCGGTTTTCAGCAGGGCGGGCGCGGCGTTTTGTGGACGCTTGACGGGAATAACGAGTTTAAGCCGGTTTACGTGCGGATAGGTTTGAGCGACGGCGTGCAGGTCGCGGTAACCAGCCGCGGGGACGAGCTGCGCGAGGGTTTGCGGGTAGTTACCGGCGAGGTCAGGCAGGATAAGAAGAAGTCCGGCGGCAAGCAGACGCGGTCGCTTTTGCCCCAGCAGGGCCGCAGCGGCAACATCCCTAAAAAAATGTAGGGTGGATAAATCAAATTTTGTATAGCATGATGATGAAAATAGCCGTTGGCGTAAATTATTAAAAGGTAAGTATAACTCGGTATGGAACCGCTGATAAAATTATCGTCTATAACCAAGACCTACCACATGGGCGACGTTACCGTCAATGCCCTGCGCGGGGTTGACGTGTCTATTGACGAGGGCGAATTCGTCGCGGTAATGGGCGCGTCAGGGTCGGGGAAGTCGTCGCTGATGAATGTTATAGGTTGCCTTGATGTTCCCGATTCCGGTTCCTACGTACTTGACGGCCGCGAGATACGCGGCCTCCGCCGCAGCGGCCTTGCGGAGCTGCGTAACACAAAGATCGGTTTCGTCTTTCAGAATTTCAGCCTGCTTGCGCGCACTACCGCGCTTGAAAACGTAGAGCTGCCAATGCACTACCGCCACGGCCCTAAGGTCGATTACCGCGCCGCCGCGAAAAGCGCGCTTGTCAAGGTGGGGCTTGGGCAGCGTATGGACCACATGCCCAACCAGCTCTCCGGCGGCCAGCAGCAGCGCGTGGCGATAGCGCGCGCTATAGTGAACGACCCGCCGCTGATTTTGGCCGACGAGCCTACGGGCGCGCTGGATACGCATACGTCTGATGAGGTCATGCAGCTGTTTATTGATTTGAATAAGAGCGGTAAGACGATAGTCCTCGTAACGCACGAGCCTGACATCGCGGCGTTTGCGAAGAGGCTGATTAAGATGCGGGACGGGGAGATAATCAGCGATGAGGCGATAATAAAATGAGGGTATCCGGCCTGATAAAAACCGCCGGCAAGAGCATTTTGCGCAACCGCGTGAGGTCGCTTCTCACCATGCTCGGCATCATCATAGGCGTTGCCTCGGTGATCGTGATGGTTGGGATAGGGGAGGGGGCGCAGCAGCAGATCCGGCGGCAGATTGAGGCTATGGGCACCAACATCCTCACCATCCGCCCAGGGCCTGTGCCTACACGCGGCGGTGTGCGTATGCCGGGCCTGCGCCGCACGCTTACGCTCGACGATGTCGAACGCCTGCGTTCGATCCCCGATATTTTGGCGGTCTCCCCGGTTTCGCGCGCGAGCGGGCGGGTTGTGGGCGGCTCCGGCAACTGGCAGACTACCGCGCTTGGCGTAACGCCGGATTATCTGATAGTCCGCGACTGGGAACTTGAGGACGGTGTAATGTTCACCGAGCAGGAGATACGCGGCGCGGCCAAGGTTGCGGTGATAGGGCGTACGGTGGTCAAGGAGCTTTTTGCCGGGTATGACCCGGTGGGCGCGTCTATCCGCATAGGGACAATGCCCATAAAGATAATAGGCGTTCTGCGCGAGCGCGGCGAGAACATGGGCGACGATCAGGACGATGTGGTGCTGCTGCCGGTCACGACCGTGATGCAGCGCATGAGCGGCACCCGCTTTGTGGACCAGATAATGATAAGCGCGGTCTCAATGGAGGCCATAGCCGAGGTGCAGGCCGAGGCCGAGGAGGTGCTGCGGGCGAGCCACCGCCTGAGTCCGGGCGTCGAAAGCGACTTTAACATAAGGAACCAGTCGGACATGATGGAGCGTGCCACCGAGACCTCCCGCACCATGACTATGCTTTTAGGCGCGATAGCGGGGATATCGCTCATCGTGGGTGGGATAGGCATCATGAACATAATGCTCGTATCGGTAACGGAGCGCACGCGCGAGATAGGGATAAGGATGGCCGTGGGCGCGCGGGAGGGGGACATTTTGATGCAGTTTCTGATAGAGTCTATAGTTTTGAGCGTTGTGGGCGGGATCATCGGGGCGGTGATGTCGCTTGGGCTTATATGGGTGATGAACGACATAGTGGGCCTGCCGTCGGTGCTCGTTCCCGCCACTATGCTGATGTCTCTGCTGTTTTCGGGCGTCGTGGGCGTGTTTTTCGGTTTCTACCCGGCCAGAAAAGCGGCCCGGCTCAATCCTATACAAGCATTGAGGTTTGAATAGCGCGCTTTGGGATGGGTGCAGCTTTTGCAGGATTTTGATGAAAGGAAATTTTTATTAATGTCGACATTAATATGTTGATATATATTATATTTATACAATGAAATACCAAGACCTAGAACTGGACCCGTTCCAAATCGCCTCCGTCGAAGCTATCGACCGAGGCGAATCCGTCATCGTCGCGGCTCCCACCGGATGCGGCAAAACCCTGATAGCCGAATATGCCGTTGAGGAGTCTGTAAGGCAGGGCAAGCGCGCCGTTTACACGGCCCCCATCAAGGCCCTCTCTAACCAGAAGTTCCGCGATTTCCGCAAGCGCTTCGGCGACGAGGCCGTCGGCATACAGACCGGCGACGTGACCATCAACCAGGACGCGCAGCTGCTCATAATGACGACCGAGATCTTCCGCAACCTGATCCTTGAGAACTCCGGGCGGCTGAACGACATCTATTACGTCATCTTCGACGAGATACACTACCTTGATGACCCTGAGCGCGGCACGGTGTGGGAGGAGAGCATAATCCTCGCCCCGCCCGGCATCCGCTTCATGTGCCTCAGCGCCACGGTGCCCAACATACACGAGCTCGCGAGGTGGATGGGCGCGGTGAGGAATACAACCTTTACGGTGATTGAGGAGACGCACCGCCCCGTACCCCTCAAGCACTCCTTCTACCACCCGAAGTTCGGTTTCATAAGCATAAAAGGGATAGCACGCAAGTTCAAAAACAGCCCGGAGGTGCGCAAAAGGTTCATGCGCCGGAAGCCGTCGTCACGCAAAATCATTCAGCTTATCATAAGGGAGGGGCATCTCCCTGCGCTCTATTTCTGTTTCAACAGGCGCGCGTGCGAGCGCAACGCCGAGATGCACATGCAGCATCTGGATTTGCTGAACGAGGATGAGAAGATGCAGGTGCGGCGCTTAGTCGATGAGCTGGTCTATCAATACGGGATAGAGGGGTACGACCGCCTGAACTTCCTGCGCCAGCTTTGGGAAGCCGGGTGCGCGTACCACCACGCGGGGATTTTGCCCGCCGCCAAGGAGATCGTTGAGCGGTTATTTACGTTGGGGCTGATCAAATTATTATTCTGCACGGAGACGTTTGCGCTGGGTGTGAATATGCCTGCCAGCGCGGTGATATTCGACGAGCTTGAGAAGTTCGATGGCGTGCAGTTTAACTATTTGATGACGCGGGAATACAACCAGATGGCCGGGCGCGCGGGGCGTAGGGGGATGGACGATGTCGGCTACGTCTACTCGCAGGTGATTCCCGAAGCGACCGACCCGCGGCAGATGGAGCGCATACTGTACGGCGCGAACGAGCGCATCAACAGCCGTTTTTTCGCTTCGTATTCGACGATATTGAGCCTCTACAGTCAATTTGGGGATGACGCATTTGACATTTTCCGCAAGAGCCTGCACAACTTCCGCAAGGGCACGTTTGCCATGAGCAAGGCGTATCAGAAGGAGGAGGAGCAGATCCGCAGCAGGATCAAGTTTTTGCAGGGGTGCGGATTTTTGGACGGTAAGGAGCTGACCCCCAAAGGTAAATTGGCCGCGGCGGTAAGCGGGTACGAGATTCAGGCCGCCGAGCTTTATTACGCGAGGGATTTTGAGGAGGTGAGCGTAGCGCAGCTGCCGGTGGTCCTTGCCGCGCTTATAACGGAAGAGGCGCGCAGCCGCAAGAACGCTCCGCCGGTCAGCAACGTAGCTCTCAAGTTCGACGCCGAGAAGACAATTCACAAATTAAGGCAGAAAGAGCTAAAGTATAATATCGCGAATCCGATAAGAGAAATGGACTTCTCCATGTCCGCGCCGGTGTTCGCGTGGGCAAGCGGGTGCGACCTTAAGCAGCTGGCAGGCTTTGGTGTGCCCGAGGGAGATTTGATCCGGATATTGCGGATGACGATACAGCTCTTGAGGACATTGAGAGATCGGATTCCTGATCCGGAGATTAGCGATAAGATGCACAGCGCGCTGGAGCTGATCAACAGGGATGTTGTTGACGCTCAGGCGCAGTTAGAGGTTGGGTGATTGTTTTGGAACTTGGAGTTGACGTCAGAAAACTCCGCACTTCAAACTCCAAACTCAACATAACACGGAGGGCAGTTTTATGCGGCATGGAGGCAGTATTCTAAAAGGTTTGTCGGTAATCGCGGCTGCCGTTGCTATGGCGTCGGCGCAGGTCCCCAATATCGGTTGGTACGGCGCTGCGGATACCATTTATTACATTACCACTGCGGATCAGCTTTTGGGGTTGGCGCATATCGTCAACGGGACCGCGCAAGGGGTTGCCAGAGATGATTTTGCCGGGAGAACCGTTGAGCTTACGCAGTATATTGATTTGTCTGAGTACACTAACTGGATACCCATAGGCCGTACCGCCGGCAACGCGTTTGCCGGAAGGTTTGACGGCGGCAGGCACGTCATAAGCAATCTGCATATCAACCGTCCCGATTCAAGCTATCAGGGTCTGTTTGGCTGGATTTCCGGCGGCAGTGTAGAGCGCCTTGGGCTTGAGGGCGTGAATATCAGCGGCGGCGCTTCTACCGGCGCTGTGGCAGGGTATCTTGACAACGGTTTCGTAACCGATTGCTATACCACCGGAACAATCCGCAGCGCCGATGGCGCGGGCGGCGTGGCGGGGAGCGCAGCGAGGGGCAGCGGCATTGTCACCTGCTACTCGACTGTCGCGGTAACCGGCGGCGGGTCTTTGGGCGGAGTGGTTGGAGCTATAGACAACAGCAACGTGTTAAAATGCGCCGCGCTTAATCCCGAAGTGCGCAGAGATTCGTATTTATCCTCTATTGGGCGTGTGGCCGGCCGCAATACAGGCGGCACTCTTTCAGACAATGTTGGCTATGCCGGAATGGGAAACAGCAACAGCGATACCGTATGGCTGAACAAGGGTATGTGGGCATTGGATGGGGAGGATATTAATTTAGCCGCCATAAAAGTTGACAGTACGATTGGCGCCCGCTTTTTGGACACTATATGGATAACTGGAAAAGGCAAACTGCCCGGCTTTGCCACGCCGGTTGATCTTCCCACGCATCTGAATACCATATACCGGGTAAGTATATCACCATCGTTTGGTCTGTTGATTGCTAAGGGGAAGTCGCGGCACTTTACGGTGTCCGTTATTGGTGATAACGCGAGTAAAGCCGTTACGTGGAAGGTATCCGGCGCATCATCAGTCATAGCTGCGAATGGCCAGCTTACTGTGGGGGCGAATGAAACAGCGGATACGATTCTCGTGATCGCGAAGTCGGTTGCCGATTCCACGGTGTCGGATACGGTAACGGTAACGGTTGTTGACGCGTCCTGGTATAACACAACCGCTAAAAGCTTTGAGATATCGTCCGATATCGCGCTGGCGGGGCTGGCGGCGATTGTAAACGGAACATGGGGCGGTACGCCGGCTATTGATAACTTCTCCGGCAAGACAGTCAGGCTTACAAAAGACATCGACCTGTCGCGGTATAAGAATTGGATACCTGTCGGAAACAGCCCCGCCGACAGCAGCGATGCCGGGCGTGTATTTGCGGGAACATTCAATGGTAATGAGCGCGCTGTAAAGAATCTCACTATCAACCGTCCCAACGGCAATGATTACAATGGCCAGTACACCTCTTTTCAGGGCCTCTTCGGCCATGTGGCAAATGGTGGGAGGGTAGACAGCCTTGGAGTTGTTGGCGCCAATATTAAAGGCTCTTTCGCGGCAGCTGCGGTAGTTGGGCGGCTTTTGGACAGCAGTACGGTGAACAACTGCTACTCTACCGGCGTAATTTCCGGCGTGGGTGCGGCTGGCGGCATTGCCGGTGCGGTTCAGCTGAATAGCAGCGTAACCAACAGCTATTCGGCAGCGTCGGTCAGCGGCAGCGGAGCCGGCGGCGTGGTGGGAACACTTATCCAAAGCATATTGTTCAACAGCTATTCGTCTGGCGCGGTAAGCGGCAGCGATACCGTAGGCGGCGTGGTCGGGCGCGTTTTGGGCGCGAGTTTGGTGGAAAACTGCGCGGCGTTGAATCCAAAAGTAGAAGCGGCCGGCGCTATTGTCGGCCGTGTAGCTGGCAGCATAGACAACGCCGCCATAGACTCGCTTAAATACAACGCAGCCTTTGCCGGAATGTTAAACCGGGCCGGCAATAGCGTTTGGGCAAACAAGGGCCCGAGCGCGGCAGACGGTGAAGACGTTACCCTGTCAGACATCCGCATAGACCCTTCCATAGGCGGCCGCTTTACCGGCATAAACGGCTGGATGACCGATACCGACAGGATGCCCGGCCTTGGCGGCGTGGCACTGGAGTTTCCAGAGCATTTCGGCCCGATAGTGTATGATGTCTCAGTATCGCCGGCCGAAGCTACTGTGGTTCTCGGCAGAACACAGCAGTTTACCGCAGATTTGTCAGTTCACAACAACGCGCCGGCGACAGTAACATGGACGTTGTCCGGCACCGGTTTACACGAGGGGACAACCATAAACAGCGACGGCCTGCTTACCGTAGCGATCGACGATATGTCGGCATCGTTCAGGGTAATTGCAACATCAACGCTGGATAACACCAGGCGTGGAATGGCGGTTGTAACGCTCGCCCCCCCTCCGCTTGAGGGTATAATATTGATAAGCGGAATGACAGGCGAGCGCCCGCGCGCGGGCGAGATGCTTACCGGAACGCTTTTCTGCACCCGGGCTGTTGTTGGCGAACTCAGTTACTCATGGGTCATAGATTCAACCGAAATCGCCGCCGCTGCCTATACGGTAACCGAGGAGGACATCGGTAAGGCTATTACACTCGTGATTACGTCCGATTTTGAGACAGGCAGCGTGAGTAAGACAATAGGCGCGGTTGACTCCGTAAACGCTATAATCAACGCGGCGCGGCCAATAATTCTGGTGCAGCCGGCGGGTGATACGGTTAAGGTGGACACCGCGTATATCCTGTCCGTAGTGGCGTTTGGCGGCGGTGAACTGAGTTACCGGTGGTACAAAGCGGATAACGAAACGGGCGCGGGCGGAAAGGCGATAGACAGCGCGACGCTCGTATCATATACCATACCGCTGGATTCACTGGGATCGTACTATTACTATGTGGTAGTAACCAATACCATTGAAGACAACAAAGACGGCGGCAGAAAGACGGCGAGCGATACAAGCAAGGTGGTTATGGTAACGGTGGTTGAATTGCCGACAGCGGTAGCGTCGCCGAACAGGGTTATTCCCCCGAACATAGAAGATGCAGCCGTTGTAGCGCCTGTCAAGGCAATTACAAGCGGATTCACGGCGGGCCCGAATCCGCTTGGCAGATCATCCGGGGCAGTGAATTTTTATCGTCAGGGCGGATGGATAAAGAGCGGTGAATTGACGATTTACGACGCGTCCGGCAACGTCATCAATAAAATATCCGTACGCGACAATGCCGTAGGGGCGTTGCGCGCAGCGCCCCTGCATCCGGACGGTCAATCACGCCGCGTTATAGGCACATGGGATTTTACGGATATAAAAGGCCGCCATGTCTCCGAAGGTACGTATCTGGTACGCGGTTTGATAATTACAATTGATGGCAAGAAGGAACGGGTATCCCAAAAGATCGGCGTCAGGTAGGGGCATTGTGTGCAACGCCCCTACGATGTCAATTTTTTTATCTCTTCCACCTTCTTGTCCAACCGCTTCTCGGATATCGGGTATAATGTCCTGATATGCTGCGCGAATGTGTTGACCTCGTACTCGCGTATCATCATCAAAAACTCTTTTAATAAGCGGTGATACGTGTGGCGGTTCTCTTCGGGGACGTTTTTTTTGCGCAGGTCATTATGTATTGACCGGTACTGGCGGATCTCCGCTTTCTTTTGCCGGTATTTGAACGGCTCGCACGCCGCCTTTTCTATTATTACCGCGAATACTTTCAGATATCGCGGATACTGCATGAAGATATCGAGCGTTATTTTGTTTTTGAGGATGTCTGCGAAGAATCCGTTTAAATCATCCGCAAGCTCTTTGGCGAGGTCAGCCGCTAATTTTTTCTTTGCGGAGGATAGCCGTGAGACGTCGTCCGTGAATATCCTTAATGATTCCTCAAATAATGATAATACCTTGAACCCTATCCCGCGCAATGATTCTTTCGTCGCGGCGATAAGTTGATTAAATTTTTCTTCGCTTCGCGGCGCGATATCAAAATCAAGCGCGCTGTCGCAGATCATACCGTATAATTTCTCTTTGAATTGGTCCCCTGTGCCGAAAGGGGAGCACATCACTTTTATCTGGCTTGAGAATGATATATCGCGCTCCGTCCACGCCAGGTCTTTCACCAAAGCCAGTTCCAATAACAGCCTAACCCCGCACCGGTGGGCGATATCGCTTTTGGGTTTTGACGGGAACAGGACCAGATCGACGGACATATCGCTGCCGGTTTCATTGGGAATGAGCGCCGGATATCCCCGTATCGGCAGCCCGCCTTTCTGCGGTGACCCTATGTCCATCGGTACGCTTAAATCATCCTCCGGCCACTTGGTCAGACCGCTCTTGCGGTACGACGCGAACGCTCCGGCCCACGGCGAGTCGGTTTTATCCGCTGTACTGTTATCATCGACCGTGCCTTTCATTTGGCTGAATACCTCGCCGCTGCGGCCTTTGGCCACTATGTTGTTGTCGTCGTCGCGCACTTCTATCTTAAGATCAAGATGCGCGATGGCTCTGTCGGGCTCTAACAGCGACGGGTCGATATAAATACCGTACAGGTCTTTGACAGCCTTTGACAGCGCGGACGCGAATGATCCGTACGCCGGATCCAGCGCGGCGGCGAGCTTTGCCGATGATTCGTTCATCGGTATAAATGTTTTTCGCTGGCCGCGCGGCAGTTGCTGCAATAAATCTTTGATGCGGTCGGGCCACAGCGCCGGGAGCAGCCATCCCAAAGTCTCCTTTTCGATGAATGGGATGACTTTTTGCGGAAGCGCCAGCGTCACGCCGTCGTGGTCGGCCCCAGGCTCAAAGGCGTACCTCAGCGCGAAGTTCCGGTTGCCGATGTTTACGTGGTCGGGGAAGTGCTCCGCGACATTGGGGACCGATGCGTTGAGTATCTCCTCCTCGCGCATGAACAAAAATTTATCGCTGCCCTTATCCTTTATCGCCCTGTTAAGGTCATGTACAGATGCGACAAGCGGCAGCCGCTCCTTATAAAAATCGAATATCGCGTCGTCACCGCTGTAGTATGTTTTTGAGCGCAGCTTATCTTCAAGCAGGAGGATTTTTTTCTTGACCTCCTTGTTATGCGTGTAGAATTTGTGGCTGCCGACGAGGGCTTCGTTGACGAGCCCCTCGTGGATAAAGATATCCGTTGCGGCCTCCGGGTCGGCCTTGCTGTAGAGGGCGTTTTTCTTAACCGCGAGCGGCAGCCCCATAAATGTAACGCGCTCGGTCGCCCTTACGCACCCGGTTTCTATATCAAAGAAAGGGGTCTCGAAAGTATGTTTGCAAAAATCGGCGGCTAACTCCTCAAGCCACTGCGGGTTGATGGGGGCGACCCCCCTCGCGAATACGCGGCTGGTCTCGACGATCTCGTGGCACATTACCCACTCGCATTTCTTTTTGGCCAGTGTTGATCCGGGAAAGATCAATACGTCCCTCCCGCCCGTAGCCTTGTATTTTCCCGTTTTGTCAAGATACGCGCAGTTCGCCAATAATCCCGTCAGCAATGACCTGTGTATTGCGTCTGATGAGGCCTTAGCATCATTCCGGGGATAATTTTTCATGTGCGAAAGCGTCTCGTCTAACTGCTGGTGAACATCGTGCCACTCCCGCATCCTCGTATACGACAGGAAATTGTCCTTGCAAAACCGCCGTATCCGCCCCTGCGTCTTCAATTTATCCCACTCCTGCTGATAGGCGTCCCACAAATTTATGTACGTCAGAAAATCCGATGTCCTGTCAATAAATCTGGCGTGGACGGCATCCGCCTCCTTCTGCTTGTCAAACGGCCTCTCGCGCGGGTCGACTATTGATAATGCCGCCGCGATGATTTTTACTTCCCTTAAAGCTTTTTCCTGTTTGGCGGCGATGATCATCCGCGATATGTGCGGGTCAAACGGCAGTTTCGCCATCTCGCGCCCCATCCGCGTCAGCTTTCTCTCCCTGTCAAGCGCGTCCAGCTCTTTTAACTGCGCGTACCCCTCCGATATCGCCTGCTTGGACGGCGGCTCGATGAACGGAAAGTCTTCTATCGTCCCCAGATTATGCGCCGCCATTGTTAATATCACCCCGGCGAGGTTCGCCCGCTTTATTTCCGGCAGCGTGAACTCCTCGCGCTGCTTGTAATCATCCTCCGAATAAAGCCGCACGCAAACGCCCTCCTGCACGCGCCCGCACCGCCCCTTGCGCTGGTCGGCGCTCGCGCGGCTTATCGGCTCTATGGGCAGGCGGTTCGTCCGCAGACGAGGCGCGTAGCGTGATATTCTCGCTAATCCAGTATCAACAACGTAGCGGATGTTTGGCACGGTAATGGACGTCTCGGCGATATTGGTGCAGACGACGATGCGCGGGTTGCCGCCGGGGTTGAAGATCGCGTCCTGCTCCGCCCGCGTCAGCCGCGAGAACAGGGGGAGTACGGATATCCCTCTCCGCAGCGACAACTGCCCTAATTTATCGCAGGTCTCCCTTATGTCCCGCTCGGTCGGCATGAACATGAGCATATCGCCGGGGCCGTACATGTCGAGTATGTCCTCGGCGGCGCGTGCGGCATCCTCCACGTAGCTTACGCGCTCGTCTTCGTCCTCTTCGGCGTTGTCGGACCGGTAGAGGACTTCGATTGGGAACAACCGCCCCGACACTTCGATGACCGGCGCGTCGTTGAAACTCTTTGAAAATCCCTCCGCGTCAATTGTGGCGGACGAGACTATGACTTTCAGGTCCGGCCGGCGGGGGAGCAGCTTTCTCAGATATCCCAGCAAAAAGTCTATGTTGAGGCTGCGCTCGTGCGCCTCGTCTATGATTATCGTGTCGTACTGCCTGAACTCCCTGTCGTGCTCAACCTCGGCCAGCAATATCCCGTCGGTCATAAATTTGATGGCTGTCTGCGGGGACTCCCTGGCGGCAAAGCGGATTTTGTACCCGACCCGCCCGCCCACCTCGCACCCAACCTGCGCCGCCACCCGCGCCGCGATAGACGTCGCCGCAATCCGCCGCGGCTGCGTGCACCCGATCCTGCGCCCCCTGCGCCCCCGCCCCGCCTCAAGGCAAAACAGCGGCAGCTGCGTAGTCTTGCCCGACCCGGTCTGCCCGGCAATGACGATCACCTGATGATCCTTAAGTGCGGAAATGATCTCGGCGCGCTTCTCATAAATCGGGAGGTGCCGCGCGGATTGGGCTATCTGGTTCATGTAGGTAAAAATAGTATTTGGGAGGCCGTCATGGTTTGCCGGGAACATCGTCGCATCTCATAAAAAATAAAAAAGTGTTGACATTTGTGTGACAACTATGTAGATTATATGTAACAGGGGGATTGAACATGAAATTCGTCACAGTCAGGGATTTTAGGACCTCCCCGGCCGGTATTTGGAAGCAGCTGCCGGTCGAGCGCGAGATGGTCATAACGAATAACGGGAAGCCTATAGCGCTTTTGACCCCATTAAGCGATGAGACGCTTGAGGATACTGTTGCCGCCGTCAGAAAGGCGAAGGCCATAAACGCCGTGAGGAGGATGCAGGAAACCTCCGCCGCTATAGGCAATGACAAGGCAGCCCCCGGCGAGATAAACGCGATTATCGCGAGCGCCAGAAAGAACAGCCGGAAATGAGGGTGGTGGTTGATACCAACGTACTTGTATCGGCGCTGATGAACGCCAATGGCGCGCCGGCGAGGGTACTGTCGCTTATCTTGAACGGGGACGTGAAAATACTCTGCGATAACAGAATTATTTTTGAGTATGCCGACGTACTCACAAGGAAAGAGTTCGGTTTTAACGCAGGAGTGGTAAACGACCTGATAGATTATTTCAAGTACGACGGGGAGTACGTAAACGCTTCCCCGCTGGGCGTGAACTTTAAAGACGAGGATGACAAAAAGTTCTACGAAGTTTATAAATCTGCGGATGCGCAATACTTAATAACCGGGAATATAAAACATTTCCCAAAAGAGGATAAAATAATAGGCCCGCGTGAGTTTTTGGGCACCGTCTGTAAATAGCCGCCCCCCCTATGTCCAGCCGCCGTTAAGATTGTGTATCCGCCAAAATTGTATGCGATTTGGTTAATGGCGGTACAATATATTATATTATGGAATAATAATGATAATTATCCTTTAACATTATTAACATTATTAAATAGCAGGGGGATTTTATGGATTTCGTTTTCGCCTATATTACCACTAAGGACAAGGCTCAGGCTTTGGAGATCGGCAAGGCTCTTATTGATGAGCGTCTGGCGGGGTGCGTCAACATTATCGACAATATGACATCGATATACCGCTGGGAGGGGAAGGTCCAGAGCCACAGCGAGGTGATTTTGATCGCCAAGACGTCGGCGGATAAGTTTGGGCCGTTGTCTAACAAGGTCAAGCAAATACATTCCGACAATTGCCCGTGCATTGTGTCGGTGCCGGTAACCGGCGGTAACTGGGCTTATTTGAATTGGCTGTCGAGCGAGATTGGCGGGTAAATCGTGTTAAAAAGCGGCGGGTGGCCGTCTCCGGCCGCCCCTACTTTGAAATGTGGATTAATTTCGCCTGGACCGACCCGAATTTGGCTTTGGACTTGATCATCACCGGGTATTTGTTTTCGTCGTCCGTTACCCATACCTCTATCTTGCTTTTCCGGTTGAACGCCCTGCTGTCCCCCAAAAACGTAGGTTCCACGATTACGCATTTGAAAGTTCCGGCGTCTGTTTTTACGGTTTCCCGTTTGTTGAGGACTTTGAACTTTACGGGGTCAGTTTTGGGCCTCGTGTACAACTGCGCATCGAACGTGTCGCCGGGCTGCAGCGGCATGGTGCGCGCGTAGTAGAGGAGGGAGAGGTAGTCATGCGTGAATTTGGGGGATTCTACTTCCGTTACTTCTTCCCGCCGTTTGTGGAACAGTTTTTTGTTTTTGTTGTCGTATACGAGATAGGCGTCTAATTTGTATTTGCTGCCTTCGCGGACGTGCTGCTCGAAGAAGTGTGGGTAGAACCCGGCGGCGTCGACCCATGAGAGGGAGTGTTCGCGCATTTTGTAGAAGGCGCTTATGACGTTGCTGGTCATGGCTTTGGCGCTGAGGCGTATGAGGCCGCGGCTGCGGAAGTTTCTGGCTTCGAGGATGAAGTAGCCGGCCATGAACGGCCCCCAGCCGGCCTGATAGACGAGCATCTCGCCCTCGGCGAACTTTCCGGGGGGGCTGTGCCGCAGCCCGCCTTGCGTGTGGCTGCCGAGGTGCGCGGCGGTTACGGAATCGATGAAGGCGCGTGAGAAGGGGAGCGCGTCAAGCTCTTTTGCGGCGTCCTGCCAGCGGATATCGCCGCTCTGGGCTGCTATATTAATGAAATATACGGGCAGTATGGCTATTATGGCGCAGGCTGCGATCAGAGTTTTTTTCATGTTACCGCCTCGGTATCCAATGTTTATGCCATTATCTCCAATATGGCAGAACACGGTAAACCGCGCCCGCCATCCGCATCAACGTAAATCGGACGTTTATCCCTCTTCGGGATACAGCGCCTGCGTCTGCCTGATGTTGGGCAGTATCTCGAAGAATATGTCCACGAGTTCAGGGTCGAACTTGGCTCCCGACATTTTTCGCATCTCGGCGAGCGTCTCCGTCTCGCCCCATGGCTCCTTGTATACCCTCTTTGAGCAGAGTGCATCGTAAACGTCGGCTATGGCTACTATCCTGCCGGCGAGCGGTATCTCTTCGCCCTTTTTGCCCCGCGCCTTGCCGTTCACGTCCTGTTTGAGTATCTTGCCCGTTACCGGATCGACCCATCCGGGGTAGCCGGTGCCGTCCCAGTTTTCGTGGTGGGTGAGTGATATCTGGCCGGCGAGCACGTCGGTCGGCGATTGCGGGTCGTCGAACAGGGCGGCGCCGTAGCTTGAGTGCTGTTGCATCACCGCATACTCTTCCGGTGTGAGTTTCCCAGGTTTTTTGAGGATGGTGTCTGATATGGCGACCTTGCCCACGTCGTGCAGCATGGCGCCGACCCTCAATGTGTCGCGGATGCGCTCACGCTCGGCTGCCGGGATATTGCGCTTGAGCGCCCAGCGGTCATAGATTTCCACCGCATAGCCCGCCACGCGGTTTACGTGGGTGCCCGTCTCTTTCGGGTCACGCAGTTCCGACATCTTCATCATGCGCAAAACGGTGGCGCGGTTCTCGAAGGCGCGCTGCAGGGCGATGGTGGCGTTGGTTGCGAAATGGGTAATAAGGAACTCGTCATCCGCCGAAAACGGTACGATTTCGTGACTGTCGTTCATCGCGTTGAGTACCTGTATGACCCCCAAAAGGCGCCCGTCGGCGGCGATTAGCGGGAAAGTCAGTGATGATGTGGCCTTGTAGCCCGTCATCTTGTCGACCGAGTCATTGAAGTGGTATGGCGCGTCAGGCGAGATCTGGTACATATCGGGGATGTTGATAATCCCGCGCGTAAGGGCGCAGTAGCCGCTTATGGACTTCTCGTTGATATCGAACGCCATGGGGCTGGCGAATACCGAGTAGTTAATATTCCCGTAGTGCGGCGAAGCCTTGCGCAGGGTGTCGTTTTGTGCGTATTTTATAAGCAATTTATCAATGGGTAATCCGTTTTCGTAGAGCTTTTGCTTAACGTAAATGGAACCGGCGTCGGCCTTAACCACCTTGCGCGCCTCTAAAAGTATGCGCTCAAGCAACAGGTCGAGGTCCTGAATTTTATTCAGTTCCGAGTTCAGTTTGATTATCGATTTGTAATCTATAGTCTTTTGTGCCACATACCCCTCCAAAATTTCATAATACATAATAATATAACAATTGGCGCTATGCCGCGTCAAATTTTTCTTTTTGACGGGAAATTTCTTTTGTCGGGGTATGCCATAATGTATATTATGGGAGGGGTACAGTTTGGGGTTCGGAGTTTTGGGGATATTATGATCAAGAGGGTAAAATACGCTGTGGCGCTCATTGCCGCGCTGACGGTCAACGTCAGCGCGGCGTTTCTGCTCATTCCCATGGACAACTCCCAGACCGACCACCTCAAGGCCTACGGCGTAGTATACAATATGGTCTCCGACGGCGCTCGCGTCTATTGGCTGCTCAACTACCGGGGCGGTTCCTTCGTGGCCGAAAACGGCGACAAGTACAGGGTAAACGCCCGCGCCGCCGGGGTAGAGTCGCGAACCGTCTCAAACAGCGACTGGGCCGCGATCCTCGAAACCATTGAGACCAACAATATGGAAAAGGTCGTACTCGAAAAATCCCCGAAAATCGCCGTCTACACCCCGGAGGGGAAGCGCCCCTGGGACGACGCCGTAACCCTCGCCCTGACCTACGCCGAAATCCCCTTCGATAAGGTGTACGACAGGGAGGTCCTTACCGGAAAATTGGGCGACTACGACTGGCTCCACCTCCACCACGAAGATTTCACCGGCCAGTACAGCAAATTCCACGCGAGCTTCTCCCACGCCTCATGGTACCAGAAGCAGCGTTTGGAGCTGGAGACGTTGGCCAAAGAGCTTGGTTTCAAGAAAGTCAGCGACTGTAAGAAGGCGGTCGCCCTTGCCATACGCCGGTTCGTTGAGGGCGGCGGGTTCCTCTTCGCCATGTGCAGCGCCCCCAACACGCTCGAAATAGCCCTCTCCGCGCTGGGGACGGATATCGTGGACAAAGAGTACGACGGGGACGGGGTCGACCCCGACTATAAGCGGAAGCTTGATTTCGGAAATACGATGGCGTTCGAGAACTTCACCGTTATCACCGACCCGTACGTAACATCGTTCTGCAATATAGACGTAAATCAGGTCAACACTCCGCGGCGCATAAACGCCAAAGAGTTTGTGTTGTTCGACTTCAGCGCCAAGCTTGACCCGGTGCCCACCATGCTCAACCAGAACCACGTAGACGTTATACCCGCGTACCACGGCCTGCTCACCTCGTTCAACCGCGATATAATAAAGAAGAGCGTGGTGATTTTGGGGGAAACGCCGGGCACGAACATGGTGCAGTATATCCACGGCATAGTGGGGGAGGGGCAGTTCACCTACCTTGGCGGACACGACCCGGAAGCGTACACGCACGCCGTCGGCGACAAGCCCACAATGCTTGAGCTGCACAAAAACTCGCCGGGGTACCGGCTCATCCTCAATAATGTCCTCTTTCCCGCCGCAGAGAAGAAGGAGAAAAAAACGTAATGCAGAATCGCCGTGGCGTATTTTCGTGGTGTCTGTACGATTGGGCCAACTCCGCGTTCATGCTGATAGTCGTAACCGGTTTTTTCCCGCTCTTCTTCAAAAGTTACTACACAGGAGCGAGCGTGGGCGTTGTCCAGACAACCGCGTGGCTGGGCCTCGCGAACACCATAGCCGGAGCCACCATCGCCGTGCTGTCGCTGGTGCTGGGCGCGCTCGCCGACTTTTGGGTGGGCAAGAAACGTTTTCTGGCGGTATTTATCGCGCTTGGCGCGCTAACTACGGCCGCGCTCTTCTTTGTGGCGCAGGGGGCGTGGTTTACCGCGCTTGCGCTGTTCATAGTGGGCAACATCGGGTTCTCATGCGCCAACCTCTTCTACGACTCGCTTCTTGTAGATGTAGCCGAAGAGAAGGATATGGATTTCGTATCGAGCATGGGTTTCTCGTTTGGCTACATAGGCGGCGTGCTCCTGTTTGTATTCTGCGTGTGGATGATGACCCACCCCGCGACATTCGGGCTTGCCGACGAGGCCATGGCGGTAAAGGTTTCATTCCTCTGCGTGGCCGCGTGGTGGACATTCTTCTCGGTGCCGCTGTTCCTGTTTGTCAAGGAGAAAAGGGTCAGGGTGCCGCACCCAACCGTAAACCTCGTCATCAACATAGTCAACGCCGTAAGGGCCCTCGGCGCTATAGGGCGTACGTTTATCGCCATCATAAAGAATCCCACGCTCCTGCTGTTCCTTATAGCCTACTGGCTCTACTTCGACGGCGTAAACACGTTCATCCGCATGGCCGTGAACTTCGGCCTCTCAATAGGCTTCCAGCCCAACTCGCTTATGGCCGCGCTCATTGTAGTGCAGATTATAGCGTTCCCGTCGTCGCTGCTATTCGGATACCTCGCGCCGAAGGTGGGAACGGGGCGGATGATTATGGCCGGGGNGGTCATATACATATTAATAAGCAGTTTCGGCGCTTTCTTTATGCAAACGGAAACGCATTTCATTGTGCTCGCCGGCATATCGGGGATAGCGCAGGGCGGCATACAGGCGCTCTCAAGATCGTACTTCGGAAAACAGGTCCCGGCCGACGAGGCGACCGAGTACTTCGGGTTCTACAACGTAGTCAGCCGCTTTGCCGTAATAGGGCCGGCGATAATAGGGATAACGGTGGTGCTGGCCGGCGGCCTCGGCGCGCAGGAGGCAATGGCGTCGCGCATAGGAATGTCGTCCGTCAACATATTCTTTATATCGGGATTGATAGTGCTGATATGGGCCGAAAGGGNGAGGAAAAGGGCGCTGATGGGTAAGATAAATGAACGTGCGCCATAAACTTGGGGATATGGAGACCAATTTCGAGGTCCGCAGTTTCGACGCGCACATACCGCTTGATGAATACAGCCAACTCGAAAAAAATCCGCTCTACATCATCCTCGATAACCTGCGAAGCGCCTTTAACGTGGGGTCAATCTTCAGGTTGTGCGACGCGATGCGTGTGTCGGGGCTGTACCTCTGCGGGTATACGGCGTCCCCTCCGCATATCAAGTTAGACAAGACGTCCCTCGGCACAATTAATTATGTCCCGTGGAAGAAATTTCCGTCAACAACAGACGCCGTTTGCCACCTGAAAGATCAGGGCATTAAGGTCTGGGCCGCCGAGACAACATCCGAATCCATACCCTACAACGCCGCCGAATACCCCTCCCCGCTGGGAATAGTTTTCGGAAATGAAGCGTTGGGCGTAAGCCGCGACGTCCTCGGCCTCTGCGACGCCCTCGTAGAAATCCCCCTCCACGGCTTCAAAAACTCCATAAACGTAGCCGCCTCATGCGCGGTAATCGGCTTCGCGGCGCTGGGCGGCAAGTGTTGTAAACCTCGGCAACGGGGTGATGTTTCCCGTAGATAGCGAGGAGGAGGCCGGCTTTTATGATAGCCTACTCATTCCATAATGGCCGCTCCTCGGCGCAGGGAAAATCGGAGAAAATTGCGAAAAGTTGCAAAATCATCCCCTTTTAGATTGCGAAAAGTTGCAAAATTACCCACTTTTAGATTGCGAAAAGTTGAAAAATGACCATTTTTTTCTTGCAAAAAGTTGAAAAAAATACTATATTATGAATAAAAGGGGGCATTTTGATGCTTGGAAGGAAGATGCTGTACCGCCTTATAGACTGGAAAAACGGCCAAAACAAGCGCGCGCTGCTCGTAAAGGGGGCTCGGCAGGTCGGGAAGACGTTTATTGTCCGCGAATTTGGGCGGGCGCACTACAAGAATTTTATTGAGATAAATTTTGAGCGCCAGCCCACGGCAAAAAGCGCGTTTGATGGGGATTTGGACGCGCGGACTGTTATTCTCAACCTCTCGGCTATGGGGCTTGGGCCTTTTGAGGCGGGGAGGACGCTTATATTTTTCGATGAGATACAGAGTTGCCCAAGGGCGCGTACGGCTATAAAATTCCTTGTGGAGGACGGGCGGTTCGACTACATAGAGTCAGGTTCGCTGCTTGGTATCGGTTTCAGGGATGTGTCATCCTATCCGGTTGGTTTTGAGGAGCAGGTTACGATGTATCCGTTGGATTTTGAGGAGTTTTTGTGGGCTAAGGGGGTAACGCCGGAGGTGGTGGGCGCCCTGCGCGAGGCGTACGTTGGGGTGCGTCCCGTGGACGGCTTTTTGCACGAGCGGATGATGAACGTTTACAGGGAGTACCTTGTTGTGGGCGGTATGCCGGCAGCCGTAACTGCTTTTATTGAAAATGACGACTTTTCCCGGACCTTGAGGGTACAGAACAGCATACTTGACAGCTATCGGGACGACATATCCAAGTACGCGGACCGGGAGAAGCATCTGGCGAAAAAGATGTTTGACGCTATACCGGAGCAGCTGAACAGGAAGAACAAGCGTTTTATTTTGGCCGATCTGGAGAAGGGCGCGGCGGCGCGGAAGTATGAAAACGCTTCCATGTGGCTGACTGAGGCGGGGGTGGCCATGAACTGTTTCAACGTGGCCGCGTTAGAGGCTCCCCTTAGGTTCAACGAAAAGCGGAATCTGTACAAATTGTATATGCACGATACCGGCTTGTTGTGCGCACAGGGTATGAGGGGTATTCAGGGCGAGCTTTTGGGCGGCAATATTGAGGTAAACGAGGGGGGGATAACCGAAAACGCCGTTGGCGCTGAACTCGCGAAAAAGGGCATTCCGCTCTATTATTATGACAAAAAAGGGCGTTCGGAGCTGGATTTCGTATTTGCGGAGGGGGGCGGCCTTTCGGTTATAGAGGTAAAATCCGGGAAAAATTACAAAACGCACGCCTCGCTCGACCGCGCCTGCGGTGAGGCGACAAGCAAGTTGAACAGGTGCATGGTATTGAGCAAATACAACATTGAAGCCGGCGCAAACGGGGTGATTTACTACCCGCTGTATATGGCTATGTTTTTGTAGGTGGCTGGCACGTGGGCGGCGGCCTTGCCTGCTCCTACTGATTGTCTCGGTTTATAAAAAAAGTCATATTCTTATTACGTATATTATTTATAATCAATTATATTATAGATATGAACAAATTCCGCAAATCCCCATCCGGCGCCGGAGCGCCGGCAAATAAGCGGCGGCTTCCGCTGCTGAGCCGCTACGTATTTTTCTCCGTTACCCTTTTTCTGGTAATTCTCATTGCCGGCGGCACGGCGTTCCTTTTTTCCATGCGGCAGATCATTCGGGACAACAAGGGGCGGGAGCTGACCAAGCTTTTGGAACTTGAGCGTATAAAGCTTGAGATGTCGGTGGACCGGGAGATTGCCATTGTCCTCAAGATGGCCACCTCCCCGCTGATTAAGCGCCATATGGCGGATCCGGCCGATTCGCTGCTGAAAAAGCTGGCGAGTGACGACATAAACGCCTACCGCCGCTCCCTTTCCGGGTCGGTTTTCTGGATAAGCGATGCCGACAGGCAGTTTTATTTTGACGACGAGGCGCCGTACTTCGTTGATATTGAGGTGCCCGAAAACTACTGGTATTCTATGACTTTATGGGAGACCGAGGAGTACAATTTCAACATAAATTACAATCCCGACCTGAAACTGACGAACCTGTGGATCAACGCCCCGGTTTTCGGCGATTCGGGCAGGGCGGTGGGGATGCTGGGGACGGGCATTGATCTCAGCGCGTTTGTTGACGCGGTGTACACGGGGTACACGGGCCAGGCGACATTCTATTTTTTCAACGCGGCGGAGGAGATTACCGGGGCCAAAGATGTTGGGCTGGTCGCCGAGAAGAAGAGCATACGGGAACAGCTCGGCGTTGCAGGAGGGGATATTATTTCCCGGAGGAAGGATCTGGCGCATGGCGAGGTAGAGACATTTTCCGCGCAGTCGGGGCAGGTGGCCATGATTTGCATTCCAAAGCTCGACTGGTACGCGGTAGCGGTTTGGCCGGACAAATTGGAGGATTTTAATACGGCCCTTACGGTGCTCTTCATTTCGGGGATTTTTGTGGTCGCGCTTATACTTGTGCTATCCAACATTTTCGTAGCCGGCCTGCTTACGCCGCTGCGGGAGACTATGCAGTCGCTTGAGCTGGCCTCCAAGGCCAAGAGCGACTTTCTGGCGCGGATGTCGCACGAGATACGCACGCCAATGAACGCCATAATAGGCATCGTGCAGATACAGTTTCAGAAAGGTAATCTATCGGCAGATATCGAGACCGCGTTTGACAGGATATACAATTCGGGCAATATGCTTTTGGGGATAATCAACGATATTCTGGATATGTCTAAGATTGAGACGGGGAAGCTGTTGCTGTCTCCGGCGGAGTATGATGTTCCGAGCCTGATCAACGACGCGGTGCAGTTTAACATTGTACGTCTCGGGTCGAAGCAGATTGAGTTCAGGCTCGACATAAACGAGAATCTGCCGTCGAGGCTTATCGGCGATGAGATGCGGCTTAAGCAGGTGCTCAACAACATACTCTCGAACGCTTTCAAGTACACCGACAAGGGTAGTGTAACTCTGAAGGTGAGCCATGTGGCCGATGCTGGTGATGTGACGCTGATTATAAGGGTTACGGATACCGGGCAGGGCATACGTAAGGATGATCTGGAGTTTTTGTTCGCGGAGTATCAGCGTTTTAACGAGGGAGCCAACCGCCACACGGAGGGTACGGGGCTTGGGCTCAACATTACGCAACGGCTTGTAGCCATGATGGATGGAACGATAGACGTGGAGAGCGAGTACGGCAAGGGAAGTATGTTTACCGTTACCGTTAAGCAGAAGGCGGTTTCGGGCGCGGGCGTTATAGGTGCGGAACTTTCCGAAAGGTTGCGCAATTTTACGTTTACCGGAATAAAAACCAGCGCCGGCCTGAAGATAAAGTACGATCAGATGCCCTACGGCAACGTACTTATTGTAGACGATGTGGAAACGAACTTGCTTGTGGCGGAGGGGTTGTTGTCGCTTTACGGCCTTGTTATAGACACTGCGGGCAGCGGCCCGGCGGCGATAGATAAGATTAAGGGCGGCAGGAAGTACGACATCGTTTTCATGGATCACATGATGCCCGGCATGGATGGCGTTGAGGCTGCCAGAAAGCTGCGAGGTTTAGGGTATGACGGCGTGATAGTCGCTCTGACGGCTAACGCGATTTACGGCACCGAGGAGATGTTTTCCCGAAACGGGTTTAACGGGTTTGTATCCAAGCCGATTGACGTGAGGAAACTTGACGCCGTGTTGACCAAGTTCATCCGCGACAAATATCGCAACGATGAGACCGTAAGGATGCCGGTTGACGAGGTGATGGGGGAGGGGCCGGTATCTGGTGAATCTGAACCGGGTAAGCTGGCCGGAGATAAACCGGCGCCTGATGGATTGGGGCGGGGAGTGTTAGCGCCTGAAAATTTGACGCCTGTTGCTCAGCCGGAGGTTAAGCCGGTGCAGATGAACGAGAGGTTTTTGAAGGCGCTTAAGCGTGATATAGAAAAGTCGGAGGCTGCAATGCGTGAGGCTCTGGCCAATAACGATATAGAGCTTTTCACGACGACCGTGCACGGGCTGAAGTCCGCGTTTGCGGCCATTGGCGAGAAGGAAAAGTCGGAACAGGCGCTTGCGCTTGAGCTTGCAGGGCGCAGGGGCGACAGAGAGTACATAGACACAAACGCAGGAAAATTTATCACCATGCTTGGGGAGATTATAAAAATATGAGTGGCGAACGAAAAACGGTTTTTGTGGTTGACGACAATGTGACCAACCTGACGCTGGGCAAAAACGCTCTGGCCGGCCACTACAACGTATTTACGCTGAACTCCGGCGCGCGTCTGCTTAAGATGCTGGAGAAGAACGTGCCGGACATCATACTGCTCGACGTTGATATGCCGGAAATGGACGGCTACGAGACGATCAGGCAGCTCAAGTCGAACCCGGATACCGCGCACATTCCGGTGATTTTCCTGACGGCGAAGACCGACGGGGAGAGCGAGCTGACGGGGCTTTCTCTTGGGGCTATAGATTACATAACAAAGCCGTTCACGCCGCCGCTTCTGCTCAAGCGCATAGAGGTGCACCTGCTTGTGGAGTCGCAGAAGAAGGAGCTCATGGTTTTTAACAAAAACCTGCAGCATATGGTTGACGAGAAGACGAAAATGGTTGTGGAGCTTAAGAACGCCATCCTCAAGACTATGGCGGAGCTTGTTGAGTGCCGCGATGACATTACCGGCGGGCATATTGAGCGTACGCAGAGTTATTTGGGCGTGCTTATAGAGGGTATGCACAAGTTTCGCGTTTATGAGGATCAGATAGCGCCGTGGGACATCGGGCTTGTTTTGCAGTCGGCGCAGCTGCACGATGTTGGCAAGATATCCATACGCGACGAGATTTTGCGCAAGCCGGGGCGGCTAACGGAGAGCGAGTTTGAGGAGATCAAGGCGCATACGATATTCGGTGAGTCGGTTATAGACAAGATAAGGCTGGGTTCGTCGGAGCAGGCGTTTTTGGAGCACGCCAAGATTTTGGTCAGCTCGCACCACGAGAAGTGGGACGGCAGCGGCTATCCGCGCGGCCTTAAAGAGCAGGAGATACCGCTTTTGGGCCGGCTTATGGCGATAGTCGACGTTTACGACGCGCTTGTTTCCGTGCGTCCGTACAAGAGCGCGTTTCCGCACGAGGAGGCGGTCGCCATTATTCTGAAGGGCCGGGGCAGCCATTTCGACCCGGTGCTCGTAGATCTGTTCCTTAAGGTCGCCGATGATTTTAAGGTTGTTAAGGACCGTGTTTCGCAGGAGAGCGCCGAATAGATGCTATTCTCAATAAAAAACAGCCTGCAGCTTCTCCGCAGGACGTACAGGCATCTCGTGTTTTTGTGGTTTGTCTACATCACGCTTGTTTTGGCAAGCGTTTGGTTTATATCAAGCGTTGTGCGCGATTTGCTTATGCGGAGCGCGGAGGATACGCTCACGAACCTGGAACACCGGGTAGCGTCTGACCTGCTTGAGTCCGAGATGGCTCTGCGCTCCGCCACGCTCAATATGGAGCGTATGCTCGCGGCCGGCAGCAATGCGGCTGCGGTACACGGGTATATGAGGCAGTACACCGATTATGTTCTTTCTGACGCGAGGCGCATTATAGGGGTTGACGGATTGTACGGCGTGTTCGATGTGTTTGGCGGTGTGTTTATGGACGGCACGGACAAGCCGCCGCAGAGGGCGCACACTTTCTGGGAGGCGCCGTGGTACAGGGCGGCTGTCAACTTGAAGGGCGGTGTTGCCGTTACGAAGCCCTACGCGGACCCTAATACCGGCGAATGGGTGATTTCGTTCTCGCGGCAGTTGACAAACGGTAAGGGGGTGCAGCAGGCTGTTGTCGCTGTGGATCTGCACCTCAGCAAGCTTCGTAAATACTTTTCCGGCACGCGCCTGGCCGAGGGCGGCTACGGCATGGTGCTCGATGCCGATCTCAACATTATAGCCGGCCCGTTGGAGGAAACAATAGGCCAGCCGCTGAGTGCGCTCAAAAGCCCCGATATCTACAGAATAATAGGCGAGCTGCACAAAGGTGTGGAGCTTAAGGGGTTTGAGACAAGGAATAACCGTCAGGGCGGAGAGCTTATTTTGATCCACACGCGCAAGCTCGCAAACGGCTGGCACATCGGCATCCTGACGCCTGTAAACAGATACAACAGGGAGATATACGACAGAGGCTCGCTCATTGTCATTTTGGGTATGCTCCTGCAGCTTTTCCTTAGCCTTGTAGTTTTGCGCATTGCCGTGGCGCGGCAGAAGTTGGAGGAGAAGAACAAGCAGAAAAGCAGCTTCCTAGCCAACATGAGCCACGAGATACGCACGCCCATGAACGCTATAATCGGTTTCGCGGAGCTTGCCCTGCGGGAAGACATACCGCCGGCTGCGTACGAGCACGTTTTTACCATCAAGCAGGCCGGGGCCAATCTGCTCTCTATTATTAATGATATTCTGGATATCTCAAAGATAGAGAGCGGGAAGCTGGAAATTACCAACGGCGATTATCTCTTCTCATCTCTCATTAACGACGTAGTCAGCATAATAAAGATGCGGGCGACCTACGCGCGCCTGCGTTTTGTGGTCAACATAGACAGTAACATCCCCAATGCGCTCAACGGTGACGAGGTGCGCGTGCGCCAGGTGCTGCTTAATCTATTGAGCAACGCTGTAAAGTATACGGACAAAGGGTTCGTGTCGCTGAATATTACCGGAAAGGTTACGCTTGAAAATACTGTCGCCTTGAAGATAGACGTAGTCGACAGCGGCAGGGGGATACGCAAGGAGGATGTAGACAAGCTATTTAAGGATTTCGTGCGGATTGACAGAGGGAGAAACAGGAGCATAGAGGGTACGGGGCTTGGGCTTGCTATCACAAAAAACATTTTGCACGCGATGGACGGCGAGATTTCTGTGCGGTCCGACTACGGTAAGGGCAGCACCTTTACCGTGCTGGTTCCGCAGATGTTCAGCGATGCAAGAAAGCACGCTTCCGTTGAGGAACAGGCCCAAAAGAGCGTGCTCATTTACGAGCGCCGCGAGATTTACGCGACATCGGTGGTGCGCACCATAGAGAATTTGGGCGTAAGCTGCACGCTTGTGGCTGGTGAGGCGGAACTTGATGAAAAGATGGCTGTGGAGAAGCCTGAATTTGTCTTTACAGCGCCGGCGCTCTACGACAGAACGAAGAAGATACTGCAAAAGTACCGCTCTGAAGCGAAGATTGTGCTGCTCACCGAATTTGGCGACGCTATTGCGGATCACAACGTTACCATTCTCTCCATGCCGGTCTATTCGATTACGGTAGCCAACATTCTTAACGGCGCGTCGGACGGCAGCGACTATGGGCGTAAGAAAGAGAGCATAACTAAGTTTATAGCCCCGGAGGCCAACGTGATGGTGGTAGACGACACCGGTACGAATTTGAGGGTGGCGGAGGGGCTTCTGATGCCGTACAAGATGCGCCTCACCCTCTGCAAGAGCGGCCCGGAGGCGATAGAGGCGGCGCGGACGAGCAACTTCGACCTGATATTCATGGACCACATGATGCCCGGCATGGACGGCCTCGAAGCCACGAAGCGCATAAGAAGCCTTGGTGGCGAGTACTACAGAAAGCTGCCGATTGTGGCGCTCACGGCGAACGCTGTTACCGGCGTAAGGGAGATGTTTTTGAGTGAGGGGCTAAACGATTTTGTCTCTAAGCCGATAGATATCGCCAAACTGAACGCAGTGCTTGACAGATGGATACCGAAAGAGAAGCGTATGTCTCCGGCGGACGTGACCATCAATCCCGATACCGACGGTGAGAACGGTTTGGGGATCGCTAACATCAAAATAGACGGCGTAGACACAAAGAATGGCCTGACTATGTCGGGCGGGAACGGCTCTTACTATGTGCGCACGCTCACCATGTTTTATGAAGACGGCTTCGGCAAGATCGAGGAGATCAAAAAGTGCCTTGACGTGGGGGACTTGCAGCTATACGCCACGCACGTACACGGTCTGAAGAGCGCCTCGGCAAGCATCGGTGCGTCCGGCCTCTCCGCGCTGGCGCTGGAACTGGAAATCGCCGGCAAAGAGAATAATCAGACGTTTATAGACACGCACAACGCAAAATTTTTGATGGAGCTTGAAGCGCTTTTGAGCAATATTGGCAGGATATTGGATGAGATAGAGGAGAGCAAGGGGGTGCCAAAGGGCAAACTTAGCGCCGATGCCATGACGCCGGAGCTGACAAGGCTGAAAGAGGCGTTGGATCATTTCGATTCTGAGGTCATAGATCAGGCGACTACTGCGCTTCAGGAGTTTGAGCACGCGGTTGATTTTGGGGAAGAGGTCAAGGCAATATTGCAGGACGTGCTGATAGGGGAGTACGACAATGCCTCGCTGCAGATCAGCGCGCTGCTGGAAAAGTTTAAGGAGGAGGAAAAGGCAAAGAGCATAGAAGAATTGGATGCGCTGGACCCGCTCAGATGAGATTTTGGGGATTACCGGAAATCAACTTAACGATGATATATGATATTCCCGCATCCTGAATGGATGCACCGCTCGGCAGAAAATGTACTGCCGGAGAAATCTCGCATCTTGATGGGATGCACCCGTTATCCGCGGCTCGCGCAATGTTTGATGATGGGGCATCCGCCGCATTTGGGCTTGAGGGGCGAACACCTGTGCTGGCCGAATGATACGAAGTACGAATTGAACGTAGTCCAATATTTTTCCGGAAATATCCTCCGCAGTTCCATTTCCGTTTCCAATGGCGTATCAGTATTGATATACCCCAAACGATTGAATATCCTGTGTACGTGCACATCAACGCAAACAGCCGGTTTTTTGAACGCGACGGCGACTACAAGGTTTGCCGTTTTGCGCCCCACGCCCGGCAGTTTCGTCAATGCGTCTACATCCTGCGGTATTTCTCCGCCGAACTCTTTTTCGAGGACATCCGGCAGCAATTTCAGGTGGTGCGCCTTGTTTTTGTAGAAGCCGACCGGGTATATTAATTCGCGGATTTCCTCTTCCGTCAACTTTTTAAGTTCGTGGTGATTGCTGACCCGTTCAAACAATCTGCGGGACGCTTCTGCGGTAACTTCATCTTTCGTCCTCGCGCTCAGGATTGTGGCTATAAGCACTTTGAACGGGCTTCCGGTCTGTACCTCAATCAAATCAACGACAGGCGTGCGGTTCTTCTTAAACTCTTTCGCGAGCGTTTCGTAAACGTCTTTTATTGCCGGATCGCCTTTCTTCATTGCGACACCAGTTTTTCGCTGCTTGATGATCTCAAAAACGCCGCTTTGAACTCTATGCGGTTCGATATGAACGACAGCGGTTTGCCGGCGTTGAGGCTGGCAGGGTCTATTTGCCCGTTGTTGACCCGTTCGCCCTCGTTGTAGAAGTACGATGCGTAGGAACCGCCGTAGTATAACCCCATCTCTATACCGCCGCCCTGCCCGTAGCTCTTTATGGTGCTTATCCCGAAACGCCATATGAGGGACATACCGTTTGATGACAGCCCCGTAAAACTTTTTTGGACGCTGTCGGCGAGGGTTTGCATCCGTAAATCATTTTCCGGCGCACTGAGCTTAACTCCGTTGTCGCGCGTGAAGGTGTTGATGGGGGAAAGGCCTATCGACATGGAGAGGTACGCCTGCTGCGCCCCGTCTATACTGAAAAAGACCGGTGGTATCGCCTTCTGATACGCGGCCTCTATGCTTAAAGAGTAGTACCTCATGGTTTCGTAGATACTGATGCGGCGGTTCAGAGTGTCGCGGTCGAACAGCAGTATAGACTGGAACTGCTTGCTGTTGTGGAAGAACGAGAGCGCAAACGACATGGCGCTGCCGGGCTTTATGCTGTGCAGCGATACGCTGAGAGGCAGCGTAAAATTAAACTGGTCCGGTATCTCTGAAACGCGGTAGCGCAGCGGCATGGTGTCGTTTACGAGCGGGTCAGCGCCGAAGTTCTGTGTAATGCCGAGGCGGCCCATCGTCTCCGGCAGGGTGTTCTGCCACATTGTAAAGACGGGTATGGAACCTATTGACAATCCTGCGCCGAAGCCGAAGTATGTTCCGGCCATATTGTTTCTAACCGTGGAAGTATCAACGGCGTTGTCAGCATTAACTGCGGCTGCCGTCAGCGCGATAATCATTGTCAGCAAAGATAAAATGTTATTGGCGCGCATCATCGCATACCTCCGCTACTATCAGCGTATAATCATCATCATGGTCAAACCCGGCGAGCCCTTTCCGCAGCGCTCCAATAACATCTCCAAACGGCAGTCCGGCGGTCTCTTTGACCATCTCCGTAAACTTGTCAAATCCCAGCAGTTCGTTTTTTTCGCTGTTGCCGTCCCCGCTTTTACTGTAGACATCATATATGCCGTCCGTAAACCAGAAGAAGCGGTCTCCGTTTTCAAACGCAAACTCCTTCTGCTCGTACGCCGCCTCGTCTGTTATCCCCAAAAAGATACCGCTGCCGGACAGCCAGTGTATCTCCCCGTCTTTGCGCAGAACAATCTGCATGGGGTGCCCGGCCCTGCTGTACGCGATTACGTTTTTCTCAAAGTCGAATACGCACCACAGGCACGTAAGGTAGTGGCTGGTGTTGATGTGCGCGTTTAAATCTCTGTTCATGCACGCCAGAAGCTCCGAGGTAGACAGCCCCGATTTGCTGTGGTTGTAGAGCGACATTTTTGACAGCGTACCGATGAGTGACGACGCAAGCCCGTGCCCGGCGGCGTCGCCGATGAACACGCCAAGGTGATTGTCGTCAATCTTTATAAAATCGTAAAGGTCCCCGCCAACGTCCGCTACCGGCTGGTAGGTCATTTCTATGCGGAGCCTGTTGACATCAGGGGCGGTTTCCGGCAGCAGCCCCAGCTGTATCTGGCGCGCCACGTGCAAATCTTCCTTTATGCTGCTCTGCGCGGTCCGCAGTTTCTCGGTGAGCGTGGCCAGAAACTTGTTCCTGCGCTCCAAACTCTGCTTGAGCGTTTCGAGCGTGGTAATGTCGCGTATGTGCTCAATTATGCATATCTCCGCCGTGTTGCCGCGTATGGGCATGGCGTATGGCGAGAATGTGATGTTGATTGACCCGTCTCCGCCGCGCGGGTGCTGCGACAGCTCCACTTCCTGCACCGCCGACTCAGCCAGCGCCGTCTTCAGTTTGCAGTCTTCACAGGGCGAAGAGCGGCCCCGCAGCATATGGTAGCACTTTGAGTTGATTGAACTTTTGTAGGAACGCCCGGTCATCTCGGTATAAGCCTTGTTCACGCGCTTGACGGTAAAGTCCTGAGAGATGACCGCCAGCGGTTCGTTTACCGCGTCGAGCATACTCTCGAAACCAATTTTGCTCCTGTAAATAAGGTGCATGGGGAAGTGGCGGTAGAATATGACAGATATCAGAATCAGCGCCAGCAGCACGATTTCGAGAATAGTAAAGGAGAGGTTCAGCATGCTTTTTCCTCCGCAGCGGACATTTGCAGGTAGTTGGGCACTATAAGGTTTGCCGGGAGCCACGCGTTTTCGTCATTGATGCTGGCAAATCCTAATGATGCGCAGGACAGCCCGCGTTGAAGGGATGATTTCTCCGCGTTGATGATTTCCGCCTTATCCGCAAATTGATTAAAAACGGCACTGCGCTGATAGCCCATCGTATCTGTTACGAGCAGGTCGTCTGGCGATAGTTCGTTGATAAGCTCTTCGGGGGATGACAGGCGGTCGTCGGCCAGCCGGTTTATCTTTCTGCCGCCGTCAATACCAAAACACCCCCAATGGATCCTGCCCTGGCGCGCGTCTAACGCCGTGTAGATTTTTCTGTATTGATTGCGGCGGTAACCGGCGGCGTGGGCCAATACCATTAGTGAGGACAGCGGGATAACCCTGCGTTCTGTCATCATACACAACCCCTTAACGAAAGACAAACCGATCCGCAGCCCGGTAAACGACCCAGGGCCCGCCGATACGGCTATATGCGTAACATCACTAACGTCAACACCGCCAAGTTCAAGCGACAGCTTTACCGCCTGAGTGATGTGTTCCGCGTGGGAGTTTCTCACATAGCGGCATACGGTTGACACGGGGGAATCGTCAACGCTTAAACAGATTGACAGGTCTGTTGACGATGTATCAATTCCCAAAACAATCATTACGATCCCCCAAAAACTGTGTATGGACAGCCGTTTCTAACCGTTCCCTGTTTAATGAACGTCACGGCCTCTTTTTCGCCAGCGCCGATCTGATCAACACGTCCAACAACTCAGCGTACGTTCCGCCGCCCATCGCCTTGTATGCCTGCGGCAATAGCGACGTAGACGTCATCCCCGGCAATGTATTCGTTTCAAGTACCCGTAAGTTTTTGTCATCATAAATCATATCGGTCCGCGAAACCCCGTAGCATCCCAAAACCCTGTGCGCGGCGACGGCGGCGTCCTGAATTCGCTTTAACAGTTCTTCGGGCTGCGGCGCGGGCACTATCTCCGTAGACCCGCCTTTCGAGTACTTCGCCTTGTAGTCGAAAAAACTTGATGTGTCCGCCGGGCGTATTTCGATAGGCGGCAGCGCTTTGGTTGTGCCGTCCGGCATATTAATCACGCCGCATGAAAACTCGATGCCGGTAACTGTCGTCTCCACGAGTATGTCGTCCGCGCTCTCCTGCAACTCCTTTAATAATGACTCCAAAGATTCCCTGTCCGACGCCCGGCCCATGAGCCGGCTCGAACCTGACTGCGGGCACTTCAGGAAACAGGGGAAGCCGTGCTTCTTGATGATGGAGTCTACAGTAACGTTTGGATGGTTGACGCCGTAGACGGAGTAATCGGGGACTGAAAGCCCGGCGGTCTCGTACAAAAATTTAGATGTGATCTTGTTCATCGCGACCGCGCTTGCGTATACGTTCGATCCGGTGTAGGTTATGCCTATCGCCTCCAAAAATCCCTGAATGACGCCGTCTTCACCGTATTCCCCATGTAAAGCGAGGAATGCGACATCGCAGTCGTCCCATATCTCCTTGCTCGCGGAGGGGTGGAACGGGCCCTTGAAAACCGAGCCGGAATCGGCGTAGCTGTGGACATCCGGCACGTTGCCGTCAACGACATCCGCGTAGTAAAACTGCTTATCTTTGTTGATGACAACAGCGCGCAGATTGTATTTGCTCTTGTCAATATGCGTCAATACCTGACTGCCGGAATTGAGGGATACCTCGTATTCCGCCGACGGACCGCCCATCAGTACATTAAGCCGTATTGCCATTTTAACGCCACCTCGTTTCTCTCATATAGCGGGCGGACTTTTGGGGCCGCCCATTATGTTGATGTTTGTTGATATAAATCATTATTATAGAATCCACAATTAATTACTTCATAGATTCCCGCATCTTCTTCTGAATCAGCCCCACAAGCTCCGACGACGCGACCCTGTACTGCTCACGGCTGTCGCGCTCGCGGACCGTTACCGTCTGATCCTCAAGGCTCTGTGTATCAATCGTAACGCAGAACGGCGTGCCGGCCTCGTCCTGCCGTGCGTAACGCCTGCCGATAGACGCCGTGTGGTCGTAAAACGATTTGATCGAGTTATCAAGCAAATCCCTGTAAATCTTCTCGCCCATCTCAGGCATCCCGTCCTTCTTGACAAGCGGCAGCACGGCGACCTTGACAGGCGCAAGCGCGGGATGGAAACGCAGCACTACGCGCTCGTCCTTCCCCTCGCCCTCAACGTGGTACGCGTCAACCAAAAACGCAAGCGTAGCCCTGTCGGCCCCGGCCGCCGGCTCAACAACGAACGGGTGGTAGTGCGATTTGCTCTCATCGTCAAAATAGGCCATGCCCTTGCCGCTGAACTGCTCGTGCTGCTTCAAATCATAATCCGTGCGGTTCGCGATGCCCTCAAGCTCGCTCCAGCCAAACGGGAAGAGGTACTCAACATCAACGCAGGCCTTGGCGTAGTGCGCGAGCTCGTCCTTCTCGTGATCGCGCAAACGTAAGTGGTCCGGCTTGATACCGTAATCCTTATACCACTGCAGCCGCGCGTCGCGCCAGTACCCGTACCACTTCTCATCCTCTGTGGGCGGCACGAAAAATTCCATCTCCATCTGCTCGAACTCGCGCGTGCGGTAGGTGAAGTTGCCCGGAGTGATCTCGTTGCGGAACGACTTGCCTATCTGCGCGATCCCAAACGGCGGCTTGAGCCGCGAGGACTGCTGTACGTTCAGGAAGTTTACGAATATGCCCTGCGCGGTTTCGGGGCGCATATACACGGTGGCCGAGCTGTCCTCAACCGGCCCCATGAACGTTTTGAACATAAGGTTGAACTTGCGCACCTCTGTCAGCTCGCCGCCGCACTTGGGCTTGGGGCATTTGTCGAGGTTCTCAAGGTGGTCGGCGCGGAAACGCTCCTTACACTTTTTGCAGTCGACCATCGGGTCGCTGAAGCCGGTGAGGTGGCCGGAGGCCTCCCAGACTTTGGGGTGCATGAGGATGGAGGCGTCGAGCCCCACGACGTCGCGGCGGTTGGTTACCATCGCGCGCCACCACGCGTCCTTAACATTCCTTTTAAGCTCAACGCCAAGCGGCCCGTAATCCCAGCAGCTGTTCAGCCCGCCGTAAATCTCGCTTGACTGGAAGATAAAGCCGCGGCGCTTGGCGAGGCTTACGATTGTACTCATCAAATCATTAGTATTAACCGCCATCTCTGTTAATGCTCCTTTAATTAATATTTATTAATGATAATTATCTCATCAATCCCGCCGTCTCCGGCAGGCCAAACATGATATTCATATTCTGCAATGCCTGGCCGCTCGCGCCCTTTACCAGATTGTCAAGCGTTGACACCGCTATTACCGGCAATCCGTCCGTCCCGCCCGTAAACGCAATATCGCAATAATTTGTGTGGACGACGTTGGCTGTCTGCGGCAGGTCTGACGGCTCGCGCACGCGCACGAACGGCTCGTTTGCGTAAAACTTTTTTACTATCTCCGTACACTCCGCCGCGGTGCGGTTTGCGGTAATGTATATCGTTGACAAAATCCCCCTGTTGACAGGCAGCAGGTGGGGGGAGAAGGTCATAGTTACCGGTTTCCCGGCGGCGAGGGACAGCTCCTGCTCCATCTCCGGCGTGTGCCTGTGTTTGTGGCCGATGGAATAAGCGCTGAAATTCTCGTGCGCCTCCGGGAAGTGCGTGTTCTGCTTGAGCCCCCGCCCCGCCCCGCTTACGCCGGATTTCGAGTCGGCGATTATCATATCGATGCATACCCCGCCCTTTAGCAGCGGCAAAAGCGGCAGGAGGACGCTCGTCACGTAGCAGCCTGGGTTCGCGATTATCGAGGCTTTGGCTATCTGCCCGCGATAATGCTCCGACAGCCCGAATACCGCCTTTTCGAGGAGGTGCGGGGCCGGATGGTCGGGGTGCTTGTCGTCGCAGTACCACTTTTTGTAGACATTGATATCCCTTATCCTGAAATCCGCGCTCAAATCCACCACCTTGACGCCCTTGCCAATTACCGGCACCAGCAATTCCGCGCTGGCCGCGTGTGGCAGGCAGGAGAAAACGCAGTCTACCCCCCCGCGCCCGACGGCCTCCTGCGGGGAGATCAGCAAATCATTATTAATCCCCGTCAGAGCCGGGAAAATTGACGATAGCGCCTTCCTTTCGTAGCTCTGGGACGATACGTATTCTATTGACACATGAGGATGAAACGCCAGCATCCGCACCAGCTCCGCCCCGGTGTACGACGTCGCCCCCAAAATTCCGACCCTTACCTTGTCCATGCCGGTATAATCCTATCAAAAATATATGAATATCCTGTGTTAAATACAATATAATATAGTATACGGGAACGAAAAAAACAACTGTTTTTACAACCGCCGCGCCCAACCGCCCCAAACCCCCGATTTTTTGCCGAATCCGGCGCACGGGAATCTCTTTTTCCGAAAAATGAGCGTCGTCAAGCTGTTGCAGGCGCGGGTTGGCGGTAATCCGGGTGGCGGGGCTATTTTTGGATTTTTTTGCTTTTTGATATTGACTTTTGAATCGGATTATAGTATCTTATTAATAGTGGCAGGGNTGGTACAGTCAGACATTTGATTGACTTTTTGTTCTAATTTGTGTATATTGTCAGTATAAGATTGGAAGCTCGGAGAGGGAAGGCTGTAGGGAGTTTTTCCTGCCCCTTCTAACATACCTCTGAGCTTTTTTATTTCCATAAGTTCCGCGCTGTATAGCCTTTTTCCTCTGTGCGTACTCTCCTTTACTGTGCAGTTGCCGGCACCGCTGACCGTTCCGGCGGAGCGGCACTCGGCAATGCCGCCATCGCTATAATGGATGCACCCCGCCACGGCGCCTACGCAGGCATCGCCGCGGATATTCACGTTCTCTAATCCAAGATTTTTCACACTGCCGTATTCGATATGGCCGAACAGGCCCAGATGGCTCTCGTCCGGGCGGTTGATGGTCAGGTTGCGGATGACGTACCCGCCGCCGTCAAAGGACCCTGAGAACGGCATCTCAATATTGTTGCCGGGATCGCTCCTGTCGAAACGGTAACGCCCGATCGCTGTCCAGTTATCGCAGACGGACAGGTCGATATCGGCGGTAAGCCGGATGGCCTTGCCGTCGAAGCTGTCGCGCTCAATCCCCTCGGCATCCCCATTAACAATAGCCGCAAGCCCCGCCAGTTCCTCAGCGGTGGAAATGGCAAACTCCGCCGCCTCCGGGTTGGCGGCAATGGTATCGGTGTACCAGCGGGTGTCGATGTGCATAGCGTCCCTCCTGTGAGATATACTATATATACGCCGTCCCCTGTTTTGGGGGCCTATGATATAATATAGCATTAGAGTACGACAGAATTGGTCGTATAGCCGGGGAAAATAGACTGGCCATCAGTTTAGAACGGCTATACCATCCTCAAAAACGACATCGCGCTCGCTCCGTAGGCCGGGATGATTTTGATATCCGGCAGTTCCCCGTAGTTTTCGAGGGAAGCTCGGATGCCGTAAGGTGCGCTTTTTTCTTTCAGGAACAGGCGCATGCTCTGCATTGACCCTGTGGTGCCGCTTTTTACTTCTATTGGAATTATATCCCAGCCGGATTGTACTACATAATCAACCTCGGCATTACTGCTTTTGCCTTCGCGGTGCCAGTAGTATAGTGATTTTTGCTCACCGGAAGGGCCTGATTTCATCAGTTCAAGGCCGACGAAGAGCTCCATAATGCTGCCTTTGTTTATTATGGATAAATCATTGTAAATCAGCAAATCAGCAATCGGCTGCCCAAGCAGCCGTTGGTAGATACCGGTATCAAGCAGAAGCATTTTTTGCCGTTTGGGATTTACCTCTGCGCCGAGCGGTACGCCGTTTGCCGCAGTATGCATAACAGGAATAACCACGCCGGACATTCTTAAAAGTTCGAGAGCCTCTTTTAACTGCCTGTGCGTATAATCATCGGAGACGTTTGCGTAAACGAATTTTTTCCCCATTTGGGCAACAACGGAATCAAACACTGCGGAGATCTGCAGGCTTGGAATCTTCGCCTTGTATTTAGCGAAGTCGGCGCGGAGCGTTTGCGTCAGGCTGTCTAAAATTAGCTGGCACTCCCGCAAATCTTTTTTATTGACATAGGTTGAGACGACCTTCGGCATTCCGCCAAGTATAAGAAAGTTTTTCAGGTGCTCGACGGCGGCATTATGGACTGGCTGGGGCAGGGGGGCCTTGCAGTTTGCGTCTTGAATAGCCTGCGAAAGCGGGGTATGTCCGCAAGCGCCCAAAAATTCAAAAAAATTCATGGGGTACATATACATGCACTGTATCCGGCCAACCCCAAAAGCAGGCAGTTCTGCCAATGCGAACTCCAAAAGAGAGCCTGCCGCGGCAACATGCAGTTCGCCGTATTTTTCGTAAAAGTAGCGAAGCGAGGTAATCGCCCGCGGAGATGCCTGGATTTCATCGAAAAACAGCAGCGTTTTCCCCGGAATTATTGGCGTGCCGTATATCGCGTAAAGTCCTTTGCAAAGTTTTTCAGGGTAAAGTTCCGTATTAGCGAACAGGTCCCTCGCCTGCTCATCCAGTTCAAAATTAACTTCCAAAAAATATTCAAACCGCTCGCCCAAATGCCTGACGGCGCTGGACTTCCCAACCTGCCTGGCCCCTCTGATCAGCAAGGGCATGCGGTCACCGGCTTTCTGCGCCCATGAGAGCAATTCGTCGTCAATTTTTCTTTTAATATAATTATATGGCATTTTTCTGCCCTGAGCGTGTGATTTAGTAACAGATACCCATCTAAAATAATATATTCTCACCAAAAACGCAAGTTTTTAAAAAATCCCTGGCTAAAAACACGTGTTTTTGTCAAAAAACCAAGGCTAAAAAGTGCATTTTTTGTCAAAAATCCGGGGCAAGAGCTGAGATTGTTAAAAATCCCGGGCTAGAAACCGGGGGTTTTGCCGTAAATCCAGCCCGAAAATGGGGCGTTTTTGTCAAAATCAAACTCTGCCCCGGTTATGTCCTCCCCGTCCCCTCCTGTCCGCCCCCTTATCCGGCCAATCGGTGTTTCCGGCGCTGTTTTTCAGGCTGGCGAGGGCGGTGTTGTTTGACAATGTAATAGCCGCCACCGCGGATGCTCACATCCGCCAGCCCCGCCAGCTCCCCGGCGGTGGAAATGGCAAACTCCGCCGCCTCCGGGTTGGCGGCAATGGTATCGGTGTACCAGCCGGTGTCGATGTGCATAGCGTCCCTCATGTGTGATATATTGTATGTACACCGTCCCCTGTTTTGGGGGCCTATGATATAATACAGCATTAGAGTACGACAGAATTGGTCGTATGCTCCTGAAAATATGGTTAGTAAGGATGGTATTTGATAGGCAAAGAATTAGTGTTTAAGACGAATAACAACAATTCATGGTTTATAGTCATCTTGCATAAAGTAATTGACCCTCCCGTTCAATCGTTTTATAGATAAGGCCGGTTCTGTCTTTCAGGGTGTTGTACCTGTCATAGTCTGCGGCGATAATGTCTACAGGGGTTGATATATCCTCATTGAGTAATGCCCTGTAGAGCGATTTTGTTAATTTTCGTTCGTTATCCAGATTCTTCATTACTACCAATATATCGATATCGCTGTGTTTACCGTAGTTTCCTCTGGCGTAAGATCCAAAGAGGACTATTCTCTCCGGCGACACCTTTGAGGTAATAAAATCCACGATTTGCCTAAATATCGGTATTTTTCGGTTCATAAGCGCCTCTTTGCCCATATCTTAAATATAATATAGTTCACGTTGAAAAAGCAAATTTTAGCAGTATAGGACGTAACTCTTTATTTTATATGGTGTTACAGGCATATATACCTCATATTTTATTGGCAATAAGCGCCGAAAAACGGCGCTTATTGATAATAAAATATATTTTTATGCCTAAAAGTGATTTTTTTGTGAAAAAAGAGTTTTTGTTTTATATACCGCCTCTTTTCACAGCATTATCATTTACCATTAAAATCTTTTATTACATCGAGTAGATCCACAATTTCTCTTTCACATTTTTCTATCACTATAACCGATGATTCTTCGCTTACTAAATTTTCAAGATCGTTATTTCCCCAATCAAGCTCGTTGTAACATAACCACCAAGGCCCACCTCTCTTTTGAACCTTTTCCATAATATATTTTCTTAAAGGATTTTCTGTCATATAAATATTTTTAGCTATCTCCTTATTGTCTGCTGAAATATGAAAACCACATACCAAGAACTTTAGATTAGGTTGCAGAAACTGAAAGGCAATAGCTATGTCATTATCTTCCAATAACTCGGTTGTTAGTGTAAATGCCCAATAACGGTATAGACAGTCGCTATCATCATCCAGTTCTAGTATTAGGTTATATTTACTGGCAAGTTTCTTCATAGCAGGAATGAAAGAATTGAACATGATTTGACTTTTCATTTCGTTTATATTTTCTTCAATTGCCAAAGAGGCCTTTACATTTTGGGTCATCGTATTTACTATTTCATTAGACATATTTTTACTCCTTGTTTGTCCTGTTAAAATTTTTAAAAGGTTGATATACTGAGAAATAGTTTCTCTTAAATATGGATTATTTACAGATTTTTCCTTGCAGAGTTCAAGCCATTTTACAATATCATTTTCGTATGATAACGATTTGACGTTAAGATCTTCTTTTCCGTCCGTACTCCACTCAGAAGGTTCCCGTCCAGACAGAGTTAAATAAATTATCACTGCATTGCGATAAGACTTTTTATATCTTGCAAGTTGTTTTTCCTGATCGCCTGCGTAAATTTTATTTTCTATAACTATTGTTGCTTGATTTCCGGCGTCAATGAGAATATCTACTCGGCCATTTTCTGTTGACTGTTCTGTTTTTACGGATGCATTCTTGAATTTTTGAGCATCTTCTTCAATTACTTTCAAAAATAAATCTAAAAATTCATGCCCTCTGTCGTGTGAACCGTTGGGGTTTATAAGTTCTGCAATAATTTTTGAGTGACTCAATTCGTCAGACTGCAAGCCAAGCGTTTGAAATATGTTGAAGTTTTCACCGGATATCCGGGCAATTTCATCATATTTTTCACAAATGCGGTTTACGTCTGTTAGAAGATTGTTAATATTGTCCATTTTTTCTCCAATCTCGCTGCAAAGCTGTTAATGGTTAAATTTTTCAAAACATCTCCCCACAGCAACAACCCCAATTCCTACCCACCATAAATCTATGTTATGCGCAACCCCATGTCAAGAAAAAAAATAATTTTTTCATCCCCCCATCTTCCCCCTGAGGATATCCTTAAAGCTGGCACCCGCTACCGGCTTGCCGAGTTCTTTTTCGGATGTGTAGATGGCCGCGTCGGCGGGCATTCCCGCTTCTACTTTTACGGCGGCCATCTTTTTCGTATCGGGCGGCAGGTCGAGCCTTGCGTCAAGCGCCCGCCTTGCCGCCGCGATGCTTGCCGTTCCGCCGTACCCGTTGGTGCTGATTGCGTTAATGTTCATGTGTTACCTCTATCTCCAGTGAACGGCAGGTTCAGTTCAATGTCGTGAACCTGCTTGCTCCAAGCCTTGCCCCATACGGCCCTGCACTCGGTCCATCCGGTGTGGATATCGGTCATTGTGAGGCTCCAGACGAAGTCCCCGGCCAAACTGCTGCCGCAGTGGGCCACCGTGTCCGCCTGTAGTGCTTTGTTCAGCAACCCTACCGCATATTTCCGGTTGTAACCGCACACCGCACAGAACTCATCTAAAATCTGCTGATTCTTGCTACGGCTGGCAAGTTGGTACCGCGGCCAAGCACGTTCCAAATATACTCGCCTCTCTTTCGGACCCATAAATAATCTCCCTTAAGCGTGATTTTCATCCGGTCAGATTAATTATGATGCAACGAATAGGGGCTTGACAAGTCCTTTTTTAACTATATTCTCCTTCGGTCAGGTTTAATTTGATGCAATTCGGGGGGCACAGGTCGTTGGGGGATTTGATTTTTTTATTTTGATTTTACGCGCCCCATATATTATATTTATGAAATTCGCCATATTTTAACCTTACAGGACATAAAACAGATGCCCATCCGCTCAATGACAGGCTTTGGCCTGGCCGAGTTTGCCGCCTCTTCCGGTACCTACCGGGTGGAGATCCGCGGTGTCAACAACCGTTATCAGGACGTGCAGATAAGGCTACCCAAGTTCGCCATGAACCTTGAGGCGAAGGTGAAGAAGGAACTGGCCGCGATAGTGTCGCGCGGGAGCATAAGCGTGTTTGTTTCCTGCGACCGCGGGGAGGTCGACGATGTTAAGCTGACGTGGGATAAGTCTGTTGTTGACAACTACTTACGTATATTGAACGAGGTTAAGGATTACGGCAAGCTGGCGGGTGATATCAGGCTGTCGGACCTGCTCCGTTTCAGCGATTTAATAAAGAGCGAGTCGGTAACGCACAGCGAGGACGCGCTCTGGAAGCATATGCGCCCGGCGGTAACGGCGGCGGTGAGCGCCTTTCAGGACGCCCGCGAGACGGAGGGCGCCCAGTTGGTCAGGGAGCTCAAGAAGATACTGAAAGACATAACCAAGACCCTGCAGCAGATAGAGAAGCGTGCCCCGGAGCGTGTCAGGGAGTACAGCGCCGCCCTCTCGGCGCGGATAGAGAAGCTGATATCCTCCCAGCCCGACCCGCAGCGCCTCGCCACGGAGGTGGCCATGATGGCCGAGCGTTTGGATATTACCGAGGAGATAACCCGCCTGCGGGCCCACATAGAGAAGTTCAGCGCCGATTTTGACAGCGACGAGCCGGTAGGCAAGCGCATGGGGTTTCTGCTGCAGGAGATGAACCGCGAGGCAAACACGATAGGGTCGAAGGCGAACGATACGGAAATCGCGCACAAGGCCGTAGTTTTAAAGGAAAATATCGAAAAGATCAGGGAGCAGATTCAGAATATTGAGTAACAGGCTTGTTGATGTACATATACGGTAACAATCATTCAAAATAGGAGGTTTAAGATGTCCGACCTGTATGAGCTTGAGCTCGAAACCCTTGAAAGGAAGGGCGTGAGCCGCTACAAAGCCGTCCTCATGGCGTCCCAGGAGGCCCGTTTCATCAACTCGCAGATCCGCGTGGGCAACATCACCACCAAGGAGAAGCCGACCACGCTTGCCCTGAAGAAGCTGTTTGAGGGCAGGGTAGTCGAGGATCTGGAAGAGCAGAACGCCTGAGGCGCGCATGGGCAGCGTCCGCAGGGTTGTGGTAGCGGTAACGGGGGGGATCGCGGCGTACAAGGTCCCCCTGCTGGTTCGCCTATTGCGCAAAAATGGGTGCGAGGTCAAGGTGGTGATGACCGAGGCCGCCAGGCCGCTTGTGGGCGTTGAGGCGCTGCGGACTTTGTCCGGCAACCCCGTTTATACTGACAGTGCCGGCGGTGCGCCGCCGCAGCATGATATGGGGCACATCAGGCTGTCGGAGTGGGCGGACCTTTTGCTGGTCTGCCCGGCAACCGCCAACACAATCGCGAAAATGGCGTGCGGCATAGCGGACAATTTGCTGACTACGCTGGCGTTGTCGGTCCCTGAAAAGAAGATAATAATTGCCCCGGCGATGAACTGCGTCATGTGGGCGAACGCGGCCACGCAGTCTAATGTCGAGGCTTTGCGGGGGAGAGGCGTTAATGTCCTGCCGGTTGAGGACGGCGAGTTGGCTTGCGGTGTATCGGGGCCGGGGAGGATGCTGGGGATTGACAAGATCGCGTCCTTTGTAATGTCGTTTCCCTGCGGTGAACCACTATGTAGTGCGGGGATGCCTGTTGACGGGGGATTGCCCGCAGGTAAATCATTGCCCGTTGATAAATCTCCCGCCGTTACCCCGGATTCTTTGAAAGGCAAGACGGTACTTATTTCCTCCGGCCCCACCGAGGAGCCGATTGACCCGGTCCGCGTGATCACCAACCGCTCGTCCGGCAAGATGGGTGCGGCGCTGGCCGGTGCGGCGCTGTCGGCGGGGGCGCGTGTGGTTGTCGTTTCCGGTCCGGCGTCGGAGCCGCTGCCGTTTGGGGCGGAAGTGATTTCGGTAAGGACCGCCTCGGATATGGAGGCCGAGTTGGTGAAAAGGTTTGTCGGCGCGGATATCTGCATAATGGCCGCTGCGGTCAGCGATTACCGCCCCTCCGCCCCCTCCAGCACGAAGCTGCACCGTTCGGAGAGTGAAAGGTTGGTGCTGGAGCTCGTCCCCAACCCCGACATCGCGGCCAAGCTCGGCGCGTCGAAGTCATCGGGGCAATTTCTTGCCGGGTTCTCGCTTGAGAGCGGGGATAGCGATATCGTTATGGCGGAAGAGAAGATGCAGCGGAAAAATTGTGACATGATGATCTTCAATAAGGCTGATGTATCGCTGGGCGGGGAGAGTACCGGTTTTACGATTTTGTTTAAGGACGGGCGGAAAGAGGTTTTTCCGGTAACGCGCAAGGTAGACGCGGCGCGCATAATCATCAATAACATTGCCGGGTGTATCAACTGACTATGGCCAACAGCGTACATACATTATTGACCGCCTACTTCCAATATCAGCTTGATATTGGTGCTGGCGATATTGTTTTTGATCATGGGTCGGATATAAAAAGGATTTTGTCTGCGGCTGAGTCAAAGTACGCCAATGTTGGTATGGGTGAATCTCGAAGGGTGCCGGCAGGCGCGCCGGTCAGGTCAACGCAATCGCAATCGTTCCCGTCTCAATCATCAGCCCCGCCATCCCGGCAAGCGCCGCCGTCTTTTCAGAGGGATGCCGCGCCTCCATCAAGCGCCAAAACGGGTTCCGGCGGTACCGGTTCTTTTTCAAAGTTGTCTAAGGTAGGCGCTTTTGATTCCTCCGGCCTCGAAAAATTCGAGCGCAAATCACTTGCATCTATGGTTCAACAGTCTGCCAAGTCTGCCGTTCTGTCGCCAAAGAGGGAGAAGATGGTAGCGCTTTACCGGGAAGTTGCCGGATGCGACAGGTGTGTGGCGGCGCATAACCGGTCGAAGGTGGTATTCGGCAGCGGAAGCGCTGACGGAAAGCTGTTCATAGTAGGTTACTCGCCCGAAGGCGTAGATGACAGCGCGGGTTTGCCTTTTCAGGGTGATGACGGGGAGCTTTTGGGCAAGATACTCGGCAAGATGGGGCTTGACAGGAAAGAGGACGTTTTTGCGGCGTACATCCAAAAATGCCGAGGCGACGGGTTTGACCGGGCCGGCGCTGGGGTGTGCCGTGAAATTTTGGACAGGCAGATAGAGATTGTCGCGCCCAGGGTTTTGCTTATCTTCGGCCAGCCCGCAGCCAATTTTCTTTTTGAAAATGCGGATGATATTGAACGTCTGCGCGGCGCAAACCATACATATGGAGGGGTGCCGGCGGTGGTAACTTACAGCCTGTCGCTCATGTCAAAGGAGACGCAGTACCGGTTTGGCGGGTGGGATGACATGAAAAAGATTATGGGGGCAATATCGTAAAATGCAGGAGAAAAAAGAGTCAAGAATCAGAAAAACGCCTGCGCCTGCCGCGCACTTCGCAGACCGCGTTCCACCGCAGGCGAAGGAGGTCGAGCGAACCATCCTTGGGTCGATGCTTATCAGCGAGAGCTCCGTTGATGTTGCTATTGAGCAGCTAAGGGACGATTATTTTTACGCCGATGCCCACAAAAAAATCTTTATATGTATGCGCGAGCTTTCCGAAAAGAGCACTCCGGTAGATACCATCACAGTAGCCGAGAAGCTGCGCCAGAAGGAGTGGATTGAGGCGGTAGGAACAGAGGCTTATTTGGCAGAGCTTGCCGGTAACGTGGTAACGTCAGGCAATATTCAGCATTACGCGTCGATTGTGAGGGAGAAGGCGGTGCTGCGGCAGCTCATTGACGCCGCAGGGGAGATCACCACCGACTGTTTTGATCCCGGCCGTCCGGTGCAGGAGGTGCTTGACGCGGCGGAGGGCAAAATTTTCGGCATTGCCGAGTCGCGGGAGAGCAACAAGCCAGAGACCATCGGCGAGCTTATGCCGCGTATTTTTGATTTGATTGAGACTTACAAGGCCGGGGGCAGCGTGTCGGGGGTGCCTACGGGGTTTACCAAGCTTGACCGCATGACGACCGGGTTCCACGGTGGAGACCTTGTGATTATAGGCGGGCGCCCCGGTATGGGCAAGACCTCGTTTTGCCTCTCTATCGCGCTCAACGCATCGGTGCGGGCTGGCTACGGCGTGGTGATATTTTCGCTTGAGATGCCTAAGGAGCAGCTTGTGCAAAGGATGCTTTGCTCGGAGGCGCGCGTGAATATGCATTCGCTGCGCAGCGGTACGCTCCCCTCCAACGAATACGGGAAGCTCGCTAAGGCTGCCGGTCCGCTCTACGAGGCGCCGCTTTATATAGATGACACGGCGGGCATCTCGGTGCTTGATCTGAGGGCCAAGGCGCGGCGTATCCAACTGCAGATGAAGGGTAAAAAACTGGGGCTTTTAATAGTAGACTATTTGCAGCTGATGAGGCCGACCGTGGCCTCGGACAGCATACAGCAGGATATCTCGATGATAAGCCGCACGCTCAAGGCCGTGGCCAGAGAGCTCAACGTGCCTATAATAGCGCTATCGCAGCTTAACCGCTCGCTTGAGCAGCGCAAGGAGGACGACCGCCGCCCGAAACTCTCCGACCTGCGTGAATCGGGGGCGATAGAGCAGGACGCCGACGTCGTAATGTTTGTATACCGCGAGGAGGTGTACAAAAAGGATCAGCCGGATTTGGAGGGCAAGGCGGAGATAATAGTGGAGAAGCAGAGGAACGGGCCAACCGGCAAGGTGGACGTGGCGTTCATCAAGGGCTTTGCTAGCTTTGAGGACGCAAAAATACTTTCGGACCACCACGATTTGCCGGAGGATTTCGCGTAGTGTTCGTCCCGCTCAGGCTCATAGCCCTTGTGGGGCAAGCCGCTCGCGCGCAGCTGGGCAAGGTGCGCTCGTTCCTGCTGGGCACGAGGCAATACAGCCAGCTCGGCGTGGAAACGTTCTCAAAAATGCCGCTGGCGGTGAAAAATGTTGATATTACTACAAATCATATGTATACTTTAGGTATAGAGTCTATACCGTTAGTTACGATGATAGCGCTCTTTCTGGGCTCCGCGACGGTAACGCAGGCGGTGTACCAGATGTCGGGGATGATACCGCTGCGGTACCTTGGCGCGCTCGTCTGCAAGACGACGATAACGGAACTGGCGCCGGTGATAACGAGCATGGTGTTCGCGGGCCGCGTGGCCACGGGCATAGCCGCCGAGATCGCCTCCATGAAGGGCAGCGAGCAGCTGGACGCCATGAACGTGCTGCGGCTCGACCCGATAAGGTACCTTATAGTGCCTAAGGCGATAGCCTGTATAGTAATGCTGCCGGTGCTTACGGTATGGGCGATACTCATGTGTTTCGTAGGCGCGGCGGTAACGGTGGCCATATCAGTCGACGTGACAATGTACACGTACCTCTCGGGCATGAAGCTGTTCTTCAACGCCAACGACGTGTATATGGGGGTAGGGAAGACTGCGATATTCGGGGCGATAGTTGCCATAACCGGCGCGTACTTCGGTTTTCAGGCCAAGGGCGGCGCTGAAGGCGTAGGTAACGCGACAACGAAAGCCGTGGTTATATCGGCGGTATTGATATTGGTGTTTGACTTTGTTGTAGCTGTGATGGTAATGTAAATTAAGAGTTTGGAGTTTGAAGTGCGGAGTTTTTTGACGTTAGCTCAAAACTCCAAACTCCACTCTCCAAACTCCAAGCTAAACAGGGGCGGCGATGTTATTAGAGGTAAAGCATCTTAAAAAGCGTTTCGGCAACCAGGTAGTCCTCGACGACATCAACATCAATGTCGACCGCGGTGAGGTGCTGTGCATTATCGGGCAGTCGGGGAGCGGCAAGACCGTCCTCTTCCGGCACATCATCGGCCTGCTGTTCCCCGACGGCGGCGAGATACGGCTCGACGGGCAGGTGGTATCTACGCCTACCACCAAACCGGCTGATTTCGACAGGCACCGCAAGCGTTTCGGCATCCTCTTTCAGGGCGCGGCGCTCTTCGACTCCATGAACGTGGGCGAGAACCTCGCGTTCCCGCTGCGGGAGCACACTACACTTACTACCAAGGATATAAACAAGACCATAGGCGAGGCGCTGGAGATGGTGGGATTGAAAGAGGAGTTTAAGGCGAAAATGCCCTCGGAGCTTTCCGGCGGCATGCGCAGCCGCGTGGGCCTCGCGCGCGCTATTGTTATGAAGCCGGAAATCATGCTTTACGACGAACCGACCTCCGCGCTCGACCCCATTATGACCGACAAGATCAACGACCTCATAATATCGCTGAAAGACAGGCTGAATATGACGTCTATTGTGATCTCGCACGATATAGGCTCCGCGTATAAGGTAGCAGACAAGATTGCGATGATACACGAGGGCAAGATTATTTTCAACGGCCCCTCGGCGGAGATACGGTGGTCGCGCAATCTCTATGTCCAGCAGTTTTTGAGGGGCTACCGCGAAAGGTTTTACGCGTTCGATCAGGAGGACAAGTATTCGGGGCAGGCTGATATCAGCAAGATAAAGCCGGGGCGCCCTTCGCGAAAAGGCGGCGCACAGCAGGAACAGAATGCGCCGCTGTCGGTTCCTATTGACATTGCGAACAAAAAATTTGAAATGCCTGCACGGCCACGGTAGGCCGTTATGGCAATAAGGATGTTACTATGATTGACAAATGCGACATAGGCGTAATAGGCCTTGCGGTTATGGGGCAGAACCTTATCCTCAACATTAACGATAAAGGTTTCTCCGTTGCCGTTTACAACGAAATTGAGAACGTTGATGACTTTTTGAACGATGCCGCCGCTAAACGCGATACGATTATCGGTACGCATACGCTGAAAGAGTTTTGCGGACGGTTGCTGCGCCCCAGAAAAATATTGCTGATGGTCAGGGCTGGAGAGGTGGTTGACGATTTCATCGAATCACTGCTGCCGTTATTGGAGCCCGGCGACTGCGTAATAGACGGCGGCAACAGTTTTTTTAAGGATACCGTGCGCCGGCATCAGTACCTTAATGACAATGGGATCATATTCTGCGGAATGGGCATCTCCGGCGGCGAGGAGGGCGCGAGGCGCGGCCCGTCTCTCATGCCCGGCGGCGATGAACGCGCGTGGCCGCTTGTCAAGGAGATATTCAGGTCGATCAGCGCCAAAACACCCGCCGGTGAGCCTTGCTGCGAATGGATAGGGAGCGGCGGCGCCGGGCACTTCGTCAAAATGGTTCACAACGGCATCGAATACGGCGATATGCAGCTTATCAGTGAAGCGTATTCGTTATTAAAAATTGTTTTGGGGATGAGCTGCGACGATATGGCGGATACCTTTTCCGAATGGAACAGGACGGAGCTTGAGAGCTATTTGATTAAGATAACCGGGGATATTTTGCGTTACAGGGATAGCGGCGGGCATCCGCTTGTAGAAAAAATACTCGACAGCGCGGGGCAGAAGGGGACAGGCAAGTGGATGTCTGCTATTTCTTTGGAATTTGGCGCGCCGGCAACGCTTGTTACCGAGGCCGTATACGCGCGGATGCTGTCGTCGATGGTTGACGAGAGGAAAAAGGCGTCGTTGATACTTAAAGACGAGTGGCTCTCGTCCCCGCAGTTTTTGTCAACGCTCGCCATGATGCTTACGGCGGAGGATATAAGAAAGGCGCTGCTCGCGTCAAAAATTGTTTCGTACGCGCAGGGGTTTATGCTCATGTCGTCCGCGTCGGAAAAGTATTCGTGGAACCTTGACCCCGGCAACATCGCCCTCCTGTGGCGGAGCGGGTGCATCATCCGCAGCGTTTTTCTGGATAACATAAAAAACGCGTACCGCGGTAATCCGTCATTGCAAAATATGCTGTTTGACGATTACTTCCGCGGCATCATATCCTCCTGTCAATCATCATGGCGGAGCGTTGTTTCTACGGCTGTTACCGCCGGCATAGCCGTACCCGCGCTTTCGAGTGCGCTCTGCTTTTATGACTCGTACAGGTGCGGCCGCTCAGCGGCTAACCTGCTGCAGGCCCAGCGGGACTATTTCGGCGCGCATACGTACGAGCGCACCGATATGCCGCGTGGAAATTTCTTTCACACAGACTGGACGGGCGAGGGCGGAAACGCCGCGTCAAACCATTATACGGTATAGGCTTATAATATGAGAGACACAATAATACGTTTCGTATCCATGCTGACGATCCCCATACTGCTGCTCCTCTACTTCACGTTCTTCGCTGGCAACCGGGGCAACCCGTTTGATGAGCAACGGCTGCCGTCGCGCCCGCCGCAGAGGATAATCTCGTTTGCACCGAACATCACCGAGATACTCTTTGAGCTGGGAAAGGGCGATAACGTCATCGGCGTTACGCAATTCTGTAAATATCCGCCCGAAGCCGCTGCAAGGGAGAAGATTGGCGGGAACGTAGACCATAACTATGAGGCGATACTGAGGCTGAGGCCCGATTTCGCGATCATACTCAGGGAACAGGTCGATGTAAAGCCGTTTTTGGACAAGCACTCGATTCGTTACATTACCATAGGGAGCGAATCGGTTGGCGAGATCATAGATGCGATACGGTTGATATCCAAAGCGACATTTGTGCAGGAAAAGGGCGATTCCATCGCGCAAAGCCTGCGCCGCCAACTGGCGGACATGTCAACTATTGCGGCGGATACCGAACGCCCTAAAGTTTTATTCTGCGTGAGCCGCGACGATATCCGCAGCGGCGTCATTACCAAAGTTTTCGCGCCCGGAACGTCATCGTTCTATAATGACCTGATAAAAGCCGCCGGCGGCGTAAACGTTCTTGACGATGTGGAGCAGCCTTACCCGGTAATCAGCGCGGAAGCGATAATCAGGCTCAACCCCGATATCATCGTAGACATATCCGCTTCGTACCTGCGCCCGATGCCGGAAGCGGTGCGCGGGGACTGGAGGTCGCTTAAAAACGTCAGCGCGGTCAGTACGGGCAGGGTATACTGCCTGTCGGGCGATTATTTGATGATACCGGGGCCGAGGTTCGGGCTGATACTGGAGGATTTAAGGAGTATCTTCGCGCCTCTGCCGGATGCACCCGTACAGGATGTGCAATGACAGGGCTTGATGCAAAAAATCTCTCTTTCTCCTATAACGACAAACCCGTAATAAGCGGTGTATCATTCGCCGCGGCCGCGGGGGAGACGTGGGCTGTTATCGGGCGCAACGGCGCGGGTAAATCGACGCTGTTAAAATGTTTGTGCGGATTGCTGCGGTATAATCAGGGAACAGTATCAATCAACAACACTCCCATCAACAAACTGACTCCGCGCGAAATCGCGCTGCAAATAGCCTACGTCCCGCAAGGCGCAAACCGCCCCGTCCCGCCGTTTACGGTGCGGGAATATGTGCTTATGGCGCGCTATCCGTACTCGAAGATGGGGGCGATATCAACACGCAAGGATAAAGACGCGGCAGATGAGGCGTTGGAGTTGACTGATACCGTACATCTCGCGGGCAGGATGATGAACACGCTGAGCGGCGGTGAATTCCAAACTGTCCTGATAGCCGGCGCGGCCGCTCAGGAAACGCCTTTTTTACTGCTTGACGAGCCGACCACACACCTCGACCCGCGCCATCAGGAAGATATCCGCCGCATGACAGCGCGCGTGCACGAGCGCCGCGGCGCCGCGGTAATCACCATTACGCACGATGTCAATTTCGCCCTGTCAACGCATAACAACATCCTCGCGCTGATTGACGGGCGTGTATTTTTTCGCGGGACAAGGGACGAATTTTGCGCCGGCGCCGTAAGCAATCTGGAAAAAATATTTTCTGTGGATTTCCGAGCAGTGGATTGCCCCGGACAAACAACAATCTTTGCCGTCAACCACGAACCTTGTACGGGCGGCCGCCACCGGCCGCCCGCAGCGCCGGATGGCGCACCCCCAAAAATTACAACGGGGGCATCATTATGAAATCAGGATGGACAGGCATATCAATCCTGTTTATATTATCAATAATATCCCTCGCCCTGCTGCCGTTTATAGGTATGGAGACGATCTCCGTCGCACAAATTTTCAGCGACGATTTACAAAGGGAAATCTTCCTCTCAATACGCCTGCCCCGCGTACTGACCGCTTTCACAGCCGGTGCCTCCCTCGCCCTCTGCGGCCTCGTCTTTCAGGGCGTTCTCCGAAATCCCCTCGCCGACCCCTTTACATTAGGCATCGCGAGCGGCGCGTCTTTCGGCGCGGCTATCACCATACTTACCGGTGCGGCGGGCGTGGCTTTCGGCCTGCCGGTTACCGCGCTTGGCGCGCTCTGCGGCGCGGCGCTGTCGTTCATGCTGGTTATGGCGTTCTCCGCGCGCGTACGCTCCGGATCGTCAAACTCGATACTGCTTGCCGGCATCGCGGTGAGCTTTTTCTTTTCGAGCCTGCTTATGTTTTCGCAATACGTCAGCAGCATGCGCGAATCTTTTCGCATAGTGCGCTGGCTGATGGGCGGGGTGGAGGTGTTCGGGTACGGGCAGCTTTTGACGATGCTGCCGTTTGTCGTCATCGGCGTGGCGCTGATAATCGCGAACGTTACCGCGCTGGATCACTTTTTGACAGGTGAGGACATAGCCCAAACCCGCGGCGTCCGCGTCCGCCTGTCGCGCAGCCTGCTTTTGGCAGCCGCGTCGGTAATGGTGGGCGGTATAGTTTCTGTCTGCGGGCCTATAGGTTTTGTGGGGCTGATGATACCGCACTTCTGCCGCTCGGCCTTTGGCGCGGGCCACAAAATATTATTGCCCGCGTGCCTGCTGGCGGGAGGTATTTTCCTGACGTTATGCGATACGTTCGCCAGAACAGTCATAGCTCCCACGGAAATCCCCGTTGGCGTTATCACAGCGCTTTTGGGCGGGCCGTTTCTGATATGGGTGCTTAGCCGGCAGGAGGGCCGCTGATGCTGCAGGTTTACACGGGAAACGGAAAGGGCAAGACCACCGCCGCGCTGGGCCTCGCCCTCCGCGCCGCCGGAGCCGGTTTTCGCGTGCTCTTTGTACAAATGATGAAACACACGCCTACGTCCGAACTGGAATCTATAAAACTCTTGGGCAATATGATAGTCGTCAGGCGGTACGGTTCCGGCAATTTTATTGTAGACACCCCGGCAAAAGAGGACTACGAGTGCGCCGCGCAGGCGTTCGAGGATATCCGCGAAGCCGCCGCGGCGGGGCAGTTCAACATGATAGTCGCCGACGAGATGTGCACCGCTCTGTACTACAAACTGATCGACAGGGAAAGCGTCTTAAACCTGATAAAAAACTGCCCGGCGTCGATAGAGCTCGTCTTTACCGGGCGCTACGCGGATGAGGAACTGATAAACGCCGCCGGGGTGGTAACGGAGATGCGGGAGGTCAAGCACTGCTACCGCGACAATATCCCGGCGCGGCGGGGGATTGAGTTTTAGGCTTTGAGGTCTTTTTTGCAGACAACCGGAACCGTAGCCGCTCGTGTTGTCGGCGAGGGCGTAGTCGCGGCAGCCCCCGCAAAAGGGTTCCCCTTTACATATTAGATACTCTATAACAACCGTTGCAGGGGCGGCAAAACCCCGATTTACCAATAACCCCATTTTTTGCGTAATTCTTGACACCCAGGCCAATATAATGTAGATTTATGCTATGCCTGTTTAACCATGATTTAGCCCAAAGGAACTTGCAGGATGAACGCATCAGTCGGCGGTAAAAACAGACGTGCTGCAGGCTGTGTTTTAGGTACGATAGCTGTGGCGGTACTGTTGTCGGTTTCGGAGGTTAATGCGCAGGGTGGGAGTTTTACCGATACGCGGGATGGGAAGACGTACCGTACGGTGAAGATTGGGAATCAGACTTGGATGGCTGAGAATCTC